>CALDKL010000874.1 GCA_937898895.1 uncultured Verrucomicrobiae bacterium
ATAGATGCCTCGGACGAGTCCAAAAATCGGTCGGCTCCCTCCTCTGAAGTGTTCCCAGGAGTTGACGTTTTTCTGCTCGATCCGTTCGCCGACGAGGAAACCGAGCGAGGGGGATGGGATCGTGCGGTCGGCGGAAGGGCGTATCTCATTTTCCTTGCGCCCCGGTGATTTGGGCTCAAGGATAAGTTCCTCTTGAAATCCCGCCTCGCCAGAATCGTCGCGTTGCTTGCCGCTGTCCACATCCTTGGTGGACACTGGTTTGCCATGCAGACGGTGGCGTGGGTGGGTATGTTCGCCGCCAATACGCGCCTCGGTGATTGGGGAGGGGCTCTGGAAAAGACCTTTGACGGCAAACATCCCTGCCCCCTGTGTGCCGCAGTCGAAGAGGGAACCCAGAAAGAAAAGGAGCGACGGCGCAATCAGTGGGTCGACACAATCCACACGGTCAACGCGCTGACTTCGCCATCGATCGAAATCCCTTCACCCGTTTCCTCGCGCCTGGTGTATTTTTCTTCCTCGGGCAGGGCAGAGTCCCTCTGCATCCAGCCGCCCTCACCACCTCCCTGGCGAGCGTGAGCTGATTTGCCGACCTGCCGTCTCCACGCTTCTCCATTGGGAGCGGAGCAACACTGCGGCGAATCTCCACGATGAAGTCCGGTGATGCGGTTCGCCGGAATCGCGAACTCCCGCCCAATCCCCCATCGGTCCGAACCGATGCCCTGCAGCGCAGACAATGGGCGGAATCTCCATCAAACACCCTCCGTTGATCCCGATGAAACATTTCCAATCCATTCTCTTCTCGTTTCTTCTTTGTATTCAGTCCCTTCTCTACGCCGATCATCCGACACTCTGTCTTGAAGATGGGAGCCCTGGTCCGATCACGACCGTCTCTGCAGTACCACTCACCGAGGGCGCAGTCTCTGCCGCAGTGATGACTCAGTTCATCTTTTTCGATGCGCTCTCCGACGCCACGTTGCTCCGCCATTCGGGTGCCGAGGACGCCGTCCACAGCACCGACCAGGTCATGAGCGCCTCGCTGAATGCCGCCTATGGCCTGACCGATGACATCACCCTTGGCTTCTCCCTTCCCTACCTCGAGCGGACCAACCTCCGCGAGGCCACCGGAAATCCCCACGGCGGCGCAGGGGGCCACCACAGTAGCCAGGGAGAACACCGAAGAAGAATTCCCCGCCATGGAGGAGTAAATCACGGGGGAAGTGGTATCAACACGCCGCCCACCGTGGAACACGTGGGGGACTCGATGGGTGTAGGGGATGCGACCCTCTATACACAATATCGGATTCTGCACGACGCCGGGGAAAACCGCTCCTTCTCGATGCTGACCGGCCTGAAGACAGCCACCGGGCGGACCGATGTCACGACAAGTTCCGGGGCACTGCTCGAGGCACACCACCAGCCCGGATCGGGATCGTGGGACCCTCTCCTCGGAATCGCCTACACGGAAGGGATGGGGCGTTGGTCTTTCGATACGAGCGCTCTCTATTCCCTGGCCACCGACGGCACCGGGGACTCGAATCTGGGCGACGTCTTCAACTACAACGCAGCCATTTCCTATCGCGCCATTGGCGCACACCTTCCGGATCGGAACCACGAGCAAAGCCCTTCACACGGACACCCGACCACTCTCGATCTCATTCTCGAAGCAAATGGGGACTGGCGGGACAAAGTCGTAGAAAACGGTGACGAAGACGGAAACACCGGCGGAAACGTCGTGTTCCTCTCAAGTGGAGCCCGCCTTTCCTGGGGGTGCGGCTGGGCCGCGACCGTCTCGACAGGGGTGCCGGTGTTGAAAGATCTCAACGGGATCCAAAGCGAACCGGGCCTCCGCATCCTCGTCGGAATCTCACGGGGGTTCTGAGTTGTCTCGGCCCCCCAAACTCCCCCCCACCAAAGACGGTTCGGCGTTGAAAGGGGCCGACAAGGTCCCTCATCCGTTCCTTCGCATTCCAAGGATGGGAAGTTATTGTTGCGCCCGAGTGGACGCCCCCACCCACCCGGGCTCCGTTCACTTGCAAAGGCT
>CALDKL010000875.1 GCA_937898895.1 uncultured Verrucomicrobiae bacterium
CGATGCCTTCCGCGTCCAGGGACTGTGGCGCGAGAATCCCCAGGGATCGCAGGTGGTGTTTGATTATTTCAAGGCCTTGAAGGGCGATGCCGATGGGGGAACGGCCACGTTCTTTGATTTGGGACAAACCGATATTTCCGAAGTGATTGAAGTGGACGCGGGGACCAACAACGACCGATTCGCCTATCCGTTCAAGATGACCCTCCCCTTGCCCGAGGCAAACCGGGTCCGGTTCACCAAATAACGGGCGCACTCGCACTATGAATTCGAAAGTTTGGCTGATTGGTTACGGGATTCTCGCCCTCGTCGTCGTGGGCGGGACGGGATTTTATGCGTTCTCGAGTCACGGCAAGTATGCCGAGGCGATGAGCGGCTGGGAGGCAAAGGTGGGCAGCATCGGGAGTCTCGAGCGCCGGGTTCCCTATCCCAGCGAGGGAAATGCGGCGCAGCTGAGCAAAATGGTCGAGGAATACAAGGGGTCGGTGAAGTCTTTGTCCGAGACGCTTCAGTCCTTCCAGCGACCGCTCAACACCACCCTGGACAACACGGCCTTCCAGCTTCTCGTGAAAAAGCGGGTCGAGGAGTTCCGTGCTGCCGCCAGCACCGGCAAGCTGGAACTTGGCACGGAGGGGGAATTTCACCTTGGATTTGAGAGCTACGCCAACTCCGTGCCGGCTCCCGCACTGGTTCCGGTGCTCGATTACGAGTTGGAGGCCATCGATCACCTCCTGCGCGTACTGATTTCCTCCGGGGCGACCTCACTGCTTCGTTTCGAGCGCGATGCGATTCCCGGCGAGGGCACGAACACTGCTGCCCAAGAAAATACCGTGGTTCACAAATACCCGGTCCGGGTGCGTTTCCGCGGACCGCACGATTCGATGCAAAAGGTGATCAACGAACTCGCCAATGATCGCAAATTTTTCTACATCGTGCGTGTTCTCAAATTGAAAAGCCTGATGCAGGAGGGGCCGCCCAAGCTAGTTGCGGCGGGTGCTGCCGATGGCTCGGTGATTTACCAGAACCCGGTCACCAAGGAAGTGGCGGGCGCGGACAAGCTCGCCGAATGGGGCAGGGGAACGGCTCCCGAGAGCGAGGTGGAGGCCAAGGCCCGCGCGGCTGGATTTGTCCCCGCAGGGCAGGATGCCCGCGTTCTCATGGGGCTCGAGCAATTGGATGTCTTCCTCGTCGTCGACATCGTTCGCTTCCTGAGCCCCGAAGAAGTGGCGGCCCTGGCCCCAAAACCCGAAGCAAAGAAAGGTAGGAAATGAGAGGAAAATCGTGGGATAAACTGATCCTGTTGTTGGCGGGGCTGGTCGTCATCGCTGTTTCCGTGTTGTTCTCAATGCGTGCCTTGGGATTTTCCGAGCTGTTTGTCGTTCCCCAGACAAAGCCGAACGACGAGATTCCCGAGACCGACGTGGGGCGGACAAACATCGCCAAGGGTTACGTGGAAAAGACCCAGACGTGGAGCAATCCCACGCGAGGAGCTGCCCCCAAGCCGACACCGCTCTTCGTTTCCATCCCGATCGTGGAGGGCAATGGGACGCTCATCGACATGAGCGATCCGAACGCCCCCAAACTGCGTCCGCCGGTCGACAATCTGTGGTTGATGACCCACAATCTCGATTACCTCAACTCGGGGGTTCTGAATCTCGATCCGGACAGCGATGGTTTCACCAGCCTCGCCGAATGGGAGGCAAAGACCTCCCCGGTGGATCCCGCCTCCCATCCGCCCTACGCACAGAAATTGATTTTTGCCTCCCGTCAGCAGGAAGTCTACCTCCTGAAGTTCGCAGCCCGTCCGGATCCGGAACGCTTCCAGATCATTCGGATGCCTTCCGCGAAATGGCCGAAACGGGAAACCTTCCTCATGACCAAGGGCCAAGTCTCCGAGGATCAGCAGTTTCGAGTGGAGTCGTTTGAGGAAAAGACTGTGCCCAAGGGCGGAATCAACGTCGATGCTTCCGAGTTGTCGATCACTTACCTCCCCAAAAACGAAAAAGTCGTCCTGGTTCGCAATGTGGATACCCCCATCCCGACTTACTACGCGGAGATGAAATTCGAACTGGACGCGGCGTTCAAGTCCTTCGTGAAGGAAGGGGACGCCTTTCCCCTTGCGATCGATCCGAACACAAAATACCGGGTGGTCAAGGTGAACGAATCCTCCGTCGTCGTCTCCTACCAGACCGGGGCGGAACCGGAACAAACGGTGGAGATTCCGAAGAAGTAAGTGTTGACAGTCGAGTGAAATTCTGTTTTTGATTGCGGTTCATCTGCCAGGACACGAAGCAAACCGCTTGAGCACGACGAATTTATGAAGAGTAGAGGAACGAAGAGAATTTCGACCGTGATGGTCTGCGGATCCTTATCCTTTGCCGCAGGTGCCTTTCTCGGGACGCCCTTGTTGGCGGGGCCAGGGGGCTATGGCGGCAGCAGCGGAGTGCCCGCGATTGCGACCAATTACGTGATCCGCTTGCAGGAGAACGTAAAAAAGGCGGATGAGGCGGCCCTGCGGGGTTCCCAGCTGATGGCGGACGGAGATTACCAGGGTGCGATTGATCAATATCGTGCCGCCCTCGATCTGCTCCCCGATGCGCCGATGACGGAGCCGCGCCGTCGCGCCTACATCAAACAATTTTCTCGGGCCAGTGTCCTTCTCGCCACACAGCGGGCGGAGGAAGGACGGTATCCCGAGGCGATCGCCTTGGTGGAGGAAGTGCTCCAGCCGAGTGTCGATCCCGACAATATCGACGCGAAGCGGCTTCTCGAGAGGTTGAACGATCCCGATTATTATTCTCCCGCGCTGACCCCATCCCATTTGGAACGAGTTCGCCGCGTCAAGTTGGCCCTGAAAACGGCCCAAGGATATATCGACCTGGGAGATTTTGACCGAGCCGACCGGGAATTCAACAAGGCCCTCAACGATGATCCGTACAACGAAGCGGCGCGTCGGGGCATGGAGGAGGCGGAACGCTTCCGGATGAACTACTACGACCAGGCATACAATCACACCCGCTCGAAGATGCTCCGGGAAGTTGCCAAAGGATGGGAATCTCCGGTTCCCGCCAATCTGGAAAGTGGCCCGATTATGGATATCCCGGCGGACTCCGCCACCACCGATATCCGCCGGACCGAGGAAAAACTGAAGACCATCGTCCTTGCCAGTGTTGAATTTGCAGAAACCCCTCTCCGCGAGGCCCTGGATTTCCTCCAGCAGCGCAGTGTGGAGTTGGATGTCAATGAACCGGACCCGGCCAAGAAAGGGGTCAACATCATTCTCGACGTCGGCGCTGCCGGTGGGGGAGCGGCGGCTCCAGCCGCCCCAGCCCCGGCTGCTGGTGGCGGCCCTGCCTTTGAGAACGCGGCCGCTCCGGTGGCGGGCGGCGGCGGAGACGCCGGAGTTGGCGCTACTCTGATCACCCTCCGACTGTCCAATGTTCCTTTGGCGGAAGCGCTGCGCTACACCACTTCCCTCGCCCAGCTCAAGTACAAGGTGGAACCCTTCGCCGTGAAAGTGGTGCCCCTGACCACGCCTGTGGATGAGATGTTTACGAACGTTTATGTTGTTCCGCCCACCTTCCTCTCTACGGATGGTGGCGGTGGCGGCGGTGGTGGTGCGGCGGCTCCTGCGGCAGCGGATCCGTTTGCCCAGCCTGCAGCCGCCGGGGGCGGGGCTGCGCCGGGAGGACGCCGCAATGCCCGGCAGATTCTCGAAGCAGCTGGGATTACTTTTGCCGGTGCGGCCAGCGCGATCTACAACGCTTCCACTTCCCAACTGATCGTGAAGAACACCCAGGATCAGATGGAGTTGGTCGAGGCCTACATCGAATCCATCCAGCAGGGTGTCGAGAAGCAGATCTATATCACCTCACGCTTCGTTGAAATCAGCGAAGAAGACGGCAAGGAGCTTGGTTTTGACTGGCTCTTGGGTCCGTTTAACCTGGGGACTTCCGAGCGCATCTTTGGTGCCGGAGGCACGGTGGGCAACCAGACCGGAGCTGGGAACCCGATCAACTACAGTTTTGTCAATCCCGCGACCCAACTTCCCGTTGGATTCAACAATGTGACCGCCGGTCTTCGCTCGGGTTCCCAGGCGATCGACAGCAATTCCATTGATGCTCTGATCGCCGAGGCAGCAGGTACGACTGGTTCGGTTTCGTCCATGGCACCCGCTGTTTTTGGGATCGCGGGGGTCTTCACCGATCCCCAGTTTCAGGTGATGATCCGTGCGCTCAACCAACGCAAGGGAGTTGACCTGCTTTCGGCACCTTCGGTGATGGCTCGCAGCGGTCAGCGTGCGAAGATCGAAGTGATCCGCGAATTCATCTATCCGACAGAGTATGATCCGCCGGAAATCCCGAATCAGTTTGGCGGCACGGCGAATATTGGTGGTGGGATTGGTGGGGCGGCTTTAGCGGGCGGCGGCTTCCCGGTCACTCCGGCGACTCCGACGGCGTTCGAAACGCGCAATACCGGGGTTACCCTCGAGGTCGACCCGGTGCTCGGGGCGGATGAATTCACCATCGATTTGAATCTTGCCCCCGAGGTGGTCGAGTTCGATGGCTTCATCAACTATGGCAGCCCGATCCAGACCACTTCGATCAATGCACTCGGCCTGATCGAGCCACTCGTGATCACCGAAAACCGAATCGAGATGCCGATTTTCAACACCCGCAAGGTGACGACTCAGGTGACGATCTGGGACGGACAAACGGTGGCGCTCGGTGGACTGATTCGCGAGGATATCCAGGATGTCGAAGACAAGATTCCGTTCCTGGGGGATCTTCCTGCGGTGGGTCGGCTCTTCCGCTCCAGCGTGGAACTGCACCTGAAGCGCAACCTGACAGTCTTTGTGACCGCCCAGCTCATGGATCCCGCCGGGATGCCGATCAACTGCCGTCTCAAGGATGAGCCGCTTCCCGAGCCGGTGCCGCGGCCGCCGATTACGACTCCCGCGACGTTTGCTCCCGGACCGGTACCCTACCAAAAGTGAGTCAGCCGGGTTCGGCGAACCGAAATCCGGAACCTGTGAGGACGTGGCCCGGTGGGTCGCGTCCTTTTCTTTTTCCAGACCTATGTTGACCATCGCCGTGACCGGAGGAATCGCCTGTGGCAAGAGCGCCTTCACCGGGCGATTCCGGGCGCTGGCTTCGGTCGGTCGAGTGGCCGTATTCAACTCCGATGAAGTGGTCCGGGAGGTGAGTGCTATGCCGGAGATCCAGGAAATCCTCTCGGGATGGGGGCAGGACTTTGGACGAGACCTGAGAGCGGGTTCAGGGTGGGATCGGGTGGCTTTCCGCGAACTCCTATTTGAAAATTCCGAATTCCGTGGAAAGGTGGAGGGGTTGTTGCATCCGCTGGTCCTTCAGCGTGCGGCTGATTTTTCCGGGAAGCTTCCACCTCGCGTGAAGATTCTCCTTGTCGAGGTTCCACTTCTCTACGAAGCCGAATTTCCCCTGAGG
>CALDKL010000876.1 GCA_937898895.1 uncultured Verrucomicrobiae bacterium
ATCCCGCAAGATTCCCTGCGGGAATGCGGGCGACGCCATCCTTCACGATGATTTCGCCGTCGTGCAGAGGATATCGTCCGTCGCCGAGGTGGGCCGCGGCGATGGAATCGGTAATGAGCATGAGTCGATCACAACTGCGGTGTTTGAAGACGAGTCGAATCATGTCAGGGCAGAGATGGATGCCGTCGCAGATCACTTCAATCATGACACCGTCGTCGAGCAAGGCCGCTCCGACGAGTCCGACGTTGCGGTGATGCAGAGCAGACATCTGGTTGCAATAGTGGGTGAGGTGAGCGAGTCCCATTTCCCTCGCGGCGCGGAAATCGTCGAAGCTCGCCGCGCTGTGGGCGGCGGAAGTGACGATGCCCATCCGGCGCATTTCCGAAAGAAAGGGCAGCGCTCCGTCGAGTTCGATCGCGAGCGAGAGGAGGCCGACGGGACAGACGGCGTGGATCCGTTTCACTTCCTCGATGTCCGGTCGACGCATGAAGCGGGTGTCCTGGGCACCAGCCTGGGCCGGGTTGAGAAAAGGCCCCTCGACATGGAGAAATGGGGCGCGGGCAAAACGTTCGTTTTTTCGATAGGCCGCCGCAGCAGCAGCCATGGCGAGCTTGTGCTCGGGGGTGGCGGTCCAGGTGGTGGGCAGGAAGGTGGTGACGCCTTCGGCCAGTTTTGCCTCGGCATGAGTCTCGACGGCCTCGAGAGTGGCGTAGGAGAGGTCGAACCCTCGTGCTCCGTGGGTGTGGATATCGATAAATCCGGCCGTGAGATACACTTCTCCTCCTCCGTCAAAGATCACTTCGCAGCCATCCGGCGGGCGGTGGCCTTCGTGAATTCGGGCGATTTTTCCATGCTCGCCGAGTTCCAGGGAAATGGGACGGATGTAGTCGTTGGGGGAAACGAGAAGGACGTCAGTGATGACACGGGACATGCCAAAAGGATACGGGAATGGACTCAGGAAGGGAAGGGGGATTCTGGCCCGAATTCGGAAACAGAAATTGCAACCCTCGATGAATCATCGCTGCGGAATCACAGAATGCTTCCCGGATGATACGAGGTGGCGCCTTCGACGGTGGCGATCTGGGCATTGGCCTCGCGGATGAAGTGGTCGATCTGAGCGTTGGCGGCTCCCGCATTGGCCTTGCCTTCTTCGAGAGCGGCGGCCAGTTCGCCCGCGCTCATGCCGAGACGGGGATCGGCGGCGAGACGATTGATGAGGTCGTTGTCGCGGCTTTCCCCGGCGCGATAGGCGCGGGCAGCGGCGACGGCGTGCTCTTTGATCACCTCGTGCGCAGTCTCGCGTCCGATGCCGCGCTTCACCGCCGCCATGAGAATCGTGGTGCTGAGGAGGAAGGGTAGGTAATGCCGATTCTCCCGGTCCATCACGGCTGGGTTCACCTCCATCTGGTCGAGAATCGTGACAAAGGTCTCGAGCAATCCGTCGATGGCGAAAAAGGCGTCGGGCAGCATGACCCGCCTCACCACTGAACACGACACGTCGCCCTCATTCCACTGGTCGCCGGCGAGGGTTGAAGCCATTGCAAGATGTCCTCCGAGAATCGCCCGGAAGCCATTGATGCGTTCACAACTGCGGCTGTTCATCTTGTGCGGCATCGCCGAGGAGCCCACCTGACCTTTTGCGAATCCCTCACCCGCGAGTTCGTGTCCGGCCATGAGACGGAGTGTTTTTGCAAAACTCGAAGGAGCCGAGGCGAGCTGATTCAGAACCGCGACCACTTCGAAATCGAGACTGCGCGGATAGACCTGGCCCACGTTGGTGAGCAGATGGCCGATACCCAGGTGCCCGGCGAGTCGGCGCTCGAGATGGAGGACTTTGTCAGAGTCTCCTTCGAAGAGGCTGAGCTGGTCGAGCTGCGTGCCCACCGCGCCCTTGAGTCCCCGCACCGGGTAACCCGTGATTGTCTCGTCGAGCTTGTGTGCGGCATGCAGCAGTTCCTCGCCGAACATGGCGAGTCGCTTTCCGTAGGTCGTGATCTGGGCCGCGACATTGTGGGTGCGGGCGGTGATGGCGAGACTGCGGAATTCATCGGCGCGGCGGGCCAGTCGGTGCAGGGCTGCGGCGGTGGTGAGGCGAATGACTCCGAGGGCGCGATGGACCTGGAGCTGTTCGACGTTTTCGGTGAGGTCGCGACTCGTCATCCCCTTGTGGACATGCTCATGACCGGCGAGGTCGCAGAATTCCTCAATGCGGGCCTTCACATCGTGTCGGGTGATCCGTTCGCGGGCATCGATGGAAGCAAGGTCGACCGTATCGACGACGCGCTCGTATGCGGCGATGGCTTCGGCGGGAATGTCGAGGCCCAGGTCGCGCTGGGCCTTCATCACCGCGATCCAGAGTTCGCGCTCGAGGCGGACTTTTCCTTCGGGAGACCAGACCGCCTTCATTGCGGCGGTGGCGTAGCGTTCAGCGAGGACGTTGGGAATCATTGGGGGGAGACAGGGGATCGGAGCGGGAGGGAAAGGTCAGAGTGGGTCCGCGATTTCGCGGAGGTATTCATAGGAGTAGAGCCCCGTGTTGTGACCATCGGAGAAGCGGAACTGAATGGCGTAGTTGCCGACGCGATTCCAGGCGACCACGGTGACTCCGGTGAAATCCCGATGTTTGTCCGTGGCGACCAGTTCGCGACCGAGGAGGTCGCGTTCGCCCGAGGTTGCGGCACTGGGCGAGAGGGAGCGGAGTCGGTCCATGCGATGATAGGTCTCCGATGCGTCGGCCCACCGGATCGCGACGAGGTCACCGATGAGTTGGAGGTCCTGGATGCTGGTCATGAGGGGAAAGCCATGCTTAGCACGGGGCAGGGGTGGGGGCAACCGGGTATGATGGGGGAATCAACAGGGTCAGGTCGATGCCGCCATTCTCATCTCTCCTTCGTGCCCCGGTTTCCGCATTGGACAAGGCCCGGCAGGCGTGCGTATGCTCCGGATCAGACGAGGCGGCGGTGCTCTGAGCCACCGCCCTTCCGGACCGTTTCCTCCCCCCATGAAGCTCGCCATCGACTCCGTCGTTCTTCTCGCCTATTTCGCCATGATCATCGGGATCGGGCTTTCGCAGAGGAAAAAGAGCACCAGTGTCGAGGGATACACTCTCGGGGAGCGCCAGATCGCGTGGTGGGCGGTGCTCGCCTCGATCCTTGCTGCCGAGATCAGTGCTGCGACCTTTCTCGGGGCTCCTGAGTCGGGGTACACTCATCGAAACTGGGCCTACGCCCAATTCGCGATCGGTACGATCCTCGCCCGGATCATCGTGAGTTTTCTCTTTATCCCGCTTTTTTACAAACACGGGGTGATCTCCCTCTACGAATACCTCGAGACGCGCTTCGGACGACTGACGCGGCGTTTCGCATCGGGCACCTTCGCGATCACGCGGGTTCTCGCGATCGGCACGCGCCTCTATGTCGCGGCCATCGTCGTGGTCCTCGCCTGGCAATTGTGGCGCGGGCCGGTCGCACCGCAGCAGCAGTTTCTCATCTTCGCGGTTGCGCTCACCGTCATCAGCCTGATGACGGCGATCTACACGATGGTGGGAGGCATTCGCGCGGTCATCTGGACGGACTTTATCCAGGTCTCGGTCCTTGTCGCGGCGCTGGTTTTTACGATTTTCTTTCTGGTCGGGAAACTCCCCGAAGGCTGGGCTTCGGCGCATGCGGTGATGGCGAAACCCTATTTCTTCGACTTTGCGAAGCCGGCCGAACCGGGGCTCGCGGCCTGGGTGCGAAATGTCCTCACAGCGGATTACACTCTCTGGACCGCGATCCTCGGGATCACCATCCTCACGATGTCCACCCACGGGATCGATCAGGACACGGTGCAGCGGATGCTCACCGCGAAGAACCGGAAACAGAGCGCCTTCGCCACGATCCTGAGCGGAATCGTCGACCTGCCGGTGGTGAGCGCCTTTATTCTCATCGGGGTATTGCTCTACGCCTACTACCAGCACTTCCCCGATCCTTCGCTGCCCCGCGCCGCCGACGGAACTCTCGAGACACGCAATATCTTTCCTCATTTCATCCTGACCCAGATGCCTGCGGGGCTCCGGGGGCTGGTCGTTGCGGGCATCATGGCCACGGCGATGGGCTCGCTGAGCACGGCCCTGAACGCCCTCGCAACGAGTTTTGCGCGCGATTTCCTCTTCGAGCGCGGGACCGGGGACCTCACCGAGGCTCGTCGTGTTGCGATCCTGCGGCGCTGCACCCTGGCGTTTGCCGTCGCCATCATCGCCGTCGGGGTCGTGACCTCCTACTACATCACCTACCATCCCAAGACTCAGATCATTCCCCTCGTTCTCGGGATCGTC
>CALDKL010000877.1 GCA_937898895.1 uncultured Verrucomicrobiae bacterium
CGTGGAGGGATTCGCGCAGTGCGTTCACCGGGAGGGGTTCGCAGACTCCTCCGTCGATGTATTCAATCCCGTTTCGGCTTACCGGGACGACGATGCCGGGAATGGCGAGACTGGCGAGGATGGCCGAAGCGACATCGCCCTCGCGCAGGACGGAGCGAAGGTATCCGTTCAGTTCCGTGGCCACGCAAACGAAAGGTTTTGCGAGGTCGGCGAAGGTTTTTTCGCCCAGGGTGCTCCGAATTCGCCTGAGAATCTTGCTTCCGCGGATGAACCCGCGGCGCGGCGGAATCACCGGATCGATCAAAGTCCAGAGATCGCGGCGTCCTGCCATCGTCGCGGCGAGTGACTCCAGCTCGCGTCCGTTCAGTCCGGATGCCCACATCCCGCCGACATAGGCCCCCATGCTGGTGCCGGCGATGGCGGTGACGGGAATGCCATTTTCCTCCAACACCTGGATCACGCCGATGTGGGCGAGTCCTTTGGCCCCTCCGGAGGAAAGGGCGACTCCCAGCCGGGGGAGGGCGTCCTTGTCTCGCCCTGTTCGGACCACGCCGGTGGTTCCGACGGGTGGATGGAGATGGTAGAAGGCTGCCATGATCGTGTTGCTCTGTCGGCAACCGGCAGCCCGTCTCTCTTGGGGGTCCCCGGGACCGCCCCATCCCTTGTTTGGCTGGGGCGGTCCTCGGTGAGGATTCGGTCAGGGATTCTCGCTGTTTTCGGGGGCCCCCGACGCGATGCGGGCGGCATGTCGCCGGGGGTAGGTGCTTTGTCAGGTTCGGAAACTTCCGCGCCCTTTGGTAAGGCGCTCTATGGGATTAGACGAACGGGCCGGGGAATTCGTTCACTCGAATTTGATCGGATCTGCCCGGAATACAAAAAGGCCGTGCAGCCCCGATTGTTTTCCGTCGGGAAGTTCCGGGATTCTCCGATCCCTCCGAAACACCGGAAAGAAAACCCGGTCAATTCGCCATCGAAGCAGGGATGCCGAATTCGGCCAGATCGCTGGCGGGGAATCCCGTGCCGAGGACGAGCACCTTCCACTTGCCATCCGATCCCTTCCGGAGGTACGCCTTTGCCGGGTCGGTCGAGCCGGATACCGAAACGACCTTCGCCCGGGCAAATTCGCCAGCCACCTTTTCGACAGTGACGGACGGATCGTTCACTCCCGTTTCCTGAAACACATAACGCATCGTCGCCTGGACAATGGCGTTGTTCGGATCCTCGGCACGGAGCAGTCCCGGAGCAGCGACAGAGCATGCGAGAAGGAGAAAGCGAAGGAGGAAATTCAATCGGTTCATGGAAGGAGAGGGAAAGGGGGAGCGCAAATCCGCATGATGATTGTCGGGTAGCGCCGTCTCCGTCAATCAAAAAACAAAGACGGAGATTCGGATTCGGCAATCATTCTCCGAGCCTCTTCTTCACCTCGTCGACGGTCAGGCCACCGACGGGAAGATCGAAACCGAGCGTGTCACCGTTGGGCCGGAACCCTCCGCCATCCACGTCAACAAAGATGGGATTGTTGTAGGCCACGGGCTGCATGGTCGATTGAGCGCTGGTGCCGAATCCGGTGACAAGCGTGTGCTTCTCTCCGATCGCCACGACAATGAGATGGGCGTCCTGTTGCAGGCGCAGTTTCAGAGTCTGGTCGAACTTCACCACTCCGCTCCCGAAGAGATCGGGATTCTTTTCCCGAGTGTAGTTGTATTGCGGGAGTTGGCGTCCGTTGACGAGCACCTGAACTCGATCAATATCGAGCCAGTCGCTGCATTGCACGCGGACTTTCAAATCTACGTCGCCACTGACGCGATCCAGACCCCCGGCGTCGATTCCGGAAGCGGTTTCGACCTCGAGAAAGGGGCCCGTGGAGAGAATCATCCGGCCAGCCTTGGCATTGCGACTAATCTCCCTCCAGTCAATTTTGGCGGGGTCGTCGGTGGAGCATTTCACATACGTGCGCCAACCGCCCACACCGTTTCCGTGGACCTGATGCGAGTCACACACCGCGATGGCACGGGGGGGCAGCCCCTGATTGAGCAACTGCAGCCAGATGAATTCCCGGATCGGGGCGACGACGCGACCGGGTCCTCCTCCGCCGCGTGCGGCGGTGATTTTGTATGGAGCCTCCGCCAGAATCTCGCTGGCGCGATAATTCTGTGATTCGAGCCCGTCGATGAGTCCGCCGAAATACGCAAATCCTCCATCGCTCTGGCCGTTCTTGTCACGGTCGATGAAATTTTCGATCATGTCAGGGTGATTCACCTGGACCCATCGGTCCACTTCGGCTCCTTGCCAGTCGCGCAGAGTGACGGCGTTCAGGCGGGGATCTTTTTTCCACACCGGAGCCCCCCAATCCTGCAGCGTCGGATCCGGAGTGAAGGGGAAGGCGTTGAAATGGGCACCGGGCCCGGTCAGTTCCATCCCAGGGACCGTCTTCAGAAAGGGCGCGAGCCCGAGCCGCTCGATGTGCGAAGCCCAATCGTAGAGCCGATTGTGCTCCGTCGTCGGAGCAAACTCGACCTGTTCAGCCGCCAGATTGATGATCCGGTCGTCGGTGCCGCAGGTATTGTCACCACTCGGGGTTGAGTGGCTGTGGAACTCGGTCGAGACCCAACCCGGTGTTTTCACAATCCGCACGAGCGGCTCCCGGATCGTGTGAACGGTTCCGGGAGGGAGGGCCACCTCGAGCCGCCGATGATTGTATTCGGGACCGCGGGTGACGATGACTTCGTAGGTTCCGGGCGGCAACGCGACGCGGAAGCTCCCGGTCTCCGACAGATACTGGTCAACACTGCCGCGCGCGCGATCCGCTGGGCCAAGATACACCTTGGGCGCGTCTCCCAACGCCTTGAACTGCGCCTTGCACGGGATCGAACGTCCGGACTCGTCGGTGATCTCGAAGGCGATGGCCGACTCGGGAGAAAACGCGAAGGTCTTGGCCGTGGCCGAAGCCCCTTCGACCTTCACCGTTTCCTGGAGCGAACTCCTCCCGGCATCTTCCGCGACGAGGGCTACCTCACCCGCCGCGAGCGTCAGATCGACGAGTCCCTTCTCATCCGTATAGGCCGGCATCGCCTTCGCCGGATTGTCGCCAAGGAGGACACGCCCGTCGGAAACCGGGCGCTTTGTTTGTGCATCGGTCAGGGTAAGGGAGAGTCTTCCGGTGGTATCTCCAGGGCTGCGGAAAGCCTCGACGTAACCGGCCGCGACTGCCGGCGAGGTCGCTACGGCGAGGAAACGCGCTACGGTGATCGTGGTGCCGGGTGCGAGTTCGGCTTCTGACTTCGTAGGAATGGCCGCCCCCTGCTCGGCGACCCAGGCGTGCGCATATCCCGCCTTGTCGGCCGGATTGATCGAGTCAGCCCAGTGGATGCCGTTGAACACTCCTTTGCTCTTCATCTGGGTCCAGTTGTCCGTCAGTGATACCTTGACCGGGACCTTTCCCTCGTTGGTAAACGTGGAAACGATGAGCAGGCCCGGCCATCCGTCCTTGAGGCGGTATTCATGTCGTTTTGTCAGGCCGCCCGATTTTGCCGACGAGGTGAAGGCCTCGAGAACGGCCTCGCCCTCCTTTCCGTCACTGACAATACGCACATGGTTGATGGGTCCCCGCTGGCCCGAGGGCGCGAAAATGGTGATCTGGTCGTTGTCGGCATTCAGGAGGGTCAGGTCGTAGAGGCAACCGGGTGTGATCCCGTCGTCGCCGTAGAAGGTGCTCATGTTCGCACGGCGGAGCGGCAGGTTTCCCGAAATGACCGCTTCGATCCGGTCGTTGCGGATCAGGAAGTCTCCGACGATTGCGTCGGCTTCGCGTCCTTTGGGCCGCTCGTCGAAATTGGACACTCCAAGCTCGAAGACCTCAGCCGCCGAGGCGACCGTTCCGGCGACCGTGCCGGAGACCGTTGCGGTGAAC
>CALDKL010000878.1 GCA_937898895.1 uncultured Verrucomicrobiae bacterium
CCATGCGATGAATTATCAGAAGGTGATCGACTTCGATCTCCGTGGTGACTACCGGCGTCTCAACGCCTTTTCGGAAGGATATCCCCTCCTCGGCAATCCGCCGATCACGGCTCGGGAGTATTCCCCGGAAAAAGCTCGCGAGGCCTTTGCCAGGGCCGGGTATACAAAATCCGGACCCGACGGAGTGCTCGCAACCGACAAGGGGGAACGGCTCGTCATCACCATCACCCACCGCAAGTCCCCCGTGATCGACAAGTACATGGCCCGGCTTCGCGAGGAAGCGCTGAAGTGCGGACTGGAGGTGCGCCTCGAGAGCATGGATGGATCCGCGGCGTTCCAGAAGGCCAGTCAGAAACAACATCAGGCCGTGCAGGTCGCCTGGGGCACGACCCCTCCCTTTCCGGATCACTACCAGCATTTTCACGGAAAGGATGCCTATCTCGAGGACGGAAAAACGCCGCGCCCCAACACAAACAACCTCACCAGCTTCGCCGATCCGCGCATGGACGCCCTCTGCGAGGCCCAGCGCAAGGCAACAACCGTCGAGGAATATCGACGCACGGTCTTCGAGGCCGACCAGATCGTGCACGACGAAGCACTGTGGGTCCCCGGATTCGATCAGAATTTCTACTGGGTCGCCTCCTGGCGTTGGGTGCAATGGCCACCCGGTTTCAATGTTTCCGTGAGTCAGGACCCCTATCAAAACCATGTTCTCTGGATCGACGAAGACGTCCGCGCCGAGACCCTCGAGGCAATGCGATCCGGCAAGACCTTTCCGGAGACCGACGAAGTCTTCGATCAGAACGCACAATCCCTCCCCAACGAAGGAGGAACCAAGAGATGAACGAATCGCTCCTCGAAGTCCGCGATCTGCGCGTCGGCTTCCAAACCGATCACGGACTGCTCGTCGCCGTCGACGAAGTGGATTTCACCCTCGAACGCGGCAAAATGCTCGGCCTGGTCGGCGAATCCGGCTGCGGCAAGAGCGTCACCGCCCGAGCGATCCTGCGCCTGCTCGAACAACCTTCGGGCCGAGTGCTCAAGGGCGAAGTGAGGCTGGAGGGTCGCGATCTTCTCCCCCTGCCGCTCGAGGCGATGCGCCAGGTGCGAGGAAAGGAGATTGCGATGATTTTCCAGGAGCCCATGACCGCGCTCAATCCCGTCCATCGCGTTGGTCGGCAAATTGTCGAAAACATCCTCCTCCACGAGGATCTCACTCCGGCAGCAGCCCTGAAGCGTGCGGTGGAACTGATGGAATGGGTCGGCATACCCGCACCCGATCTTCGGATCGACGACTATCCCCACCAGCTGAGCGGAGGGATGCGCCAGCGTGTCATGATCGCCATGGCGCTCTCCTGCAATCCGAAGGTTCTCATCGCCGACGAACCCACCACCGCCCTCGATGTCACGGTGCAGGCCCAAATCCTCGATCTCATCCAACGCCTCCGGAAAGAGACGGGAATGGCGGTGATCCTCATCACGCACGATCTCGCCGTAGTCGCCGAGACCTGCGATGAGGTCGCCGTGATGTATGCCGGACGCCTCGTCGAGCGCGGTCCAATCCATTCGGTTTTCCGATCGCCCCGTCACCCCTACACGAGAGGGCTGATGGCCTGCCTGCCCCAGCTCGATCATCCTCCCAAGACAATGCTTCCCATCATCCCCGGCATGGTCCCCTCCCTGCGCGACCTGCCCGTGGGCTGTCGGTTTGCGGCCCGCTGTCCGAACGCCCACGACGGCGCGGTTCTCACCGAAAGACAACCCTGGAAAGACTGCGGAGACGGCCACGGCGTCGAAGCCTGCGCCTGTTTTGCCTCCACCCTCTGATTTGCCATGGCTCTGCTCACCGTCGAGAACCTGAAGATGTATTACCCGGTGCGAGGCGGGGTCTTCCACCGCACCCGCGCGTGGTGCAAGGCGGTCGACGGTGTCGGATTTTCCCTCGCACCCGGCGAGACCCTCGGTCTGGTGGGCGAAAGTGGCTGCGGCAAGTCGACCGTGGCCAAGTCAGTGGTGCGGCTGCTCCGGCCAACCGCAGGTCGCGTCGTTTTTGAGGGCA
>CALDKL010000879.1 GCA_937898895.1 uncultured Verrucomicrobiae bacterium
CCACGATTGCCAGCGCGTCGCTCTGCCGGACGGAGGGGTCATCAATGAAGGCACCCTCTTTCCGGTGCGCATGCCGGGCAGGAAACACGGATATCCCTATCACATTCCCTATCGCAGCCTCCTTCCGAAGTCCGGGGAATGTGACAATCTGTTGGTGCCGGTGGCACTTTCCAGCACCCATGTCGCGATTTCCTCGATCCGGGTCGAACCGACCTGGATGATCCTTGGCCAGAGTGCCGGAATCGCCGCCGCCCTCGCTGCCGCAAAAGACCTCGCAGTGCAGGATCTGCCCTATCCGATCCTCCGCGAACGCCTTCTCGCGGCAGGGCAAGTGCTCGATCTCCCACTGTTGGAAGATCTGCCTCCTCCTCCGGGCGAATCCCCGAAGATCGACCTCGGGAACCTGCCAGGACTGGTTCTCGACGAGAGCGGGGCAATCCTTTCGGGAACCTGGGCGCCTTCCACCAATTTCCGACCGCACCTGGGCACGGGGTATCATCACGACGAGGCTCTCGGCAATGGAACCTCGGTGGCCACGTTCCGCTTTCGCGTGCCGAAACCAGGGCGATACGATCTGAAGATGGCCTATTCCCCCCACGAAACCCGCGCACGGAATGTGCCTGTCGTGGTGACGTGTGGTGGCAAACGGATCGACCTGGAAGTCGATCAGACGCTCCCGCTTCCTCCGGGCGAAGCCTTCCGCACCATCGGCACCATCGATCTTACCACGGATGAATCGACCATCACGGTGCGCAACCAGGGAACCAACGGCTTCGTCATTCTTGACGCTTTCCAACTGATGGAGGCGGACTCCAGGTAAAATCGATTGTCCGAGGTATCTGACCGGTGCATCCTGCACCCGTTTTCGAATGCCCGGCGGATCGCGCCTTCCCTGAGATTGGTTGCCCTGCCCCGGCACGAAAGCCATCCCGGTCTCTCGCGATGCTTCGCAGGTGACCGATCTCGACTCTCCCTCCCATGCCCCTCCGCACGAAAGTCCAGGCGTCCGACCGCCGACAACTCGGTATCGCACTGTTCACCCTCCTCGCGATCACGGTCCATCTCGTCCTGCGATCCCTGTCTGATGTGGGAAATGGGATCGAAAACGCCCCTCTCTGGGCGGCCTACATCCTCGGCGGAATTCCACTCGTCGCGGGATTGCTCGGCAATGCGATTCGCCGCGAGTTTGGTTCGGACCTGCTCGCCGGGATCTCCATCGTGACCGCCCTCTTCCTCGGTGAATACCTCGCCGGGACCCTTGTCATTCTCATGCTTTCAGGTGGTGAGGCGCTCGAGGCCTTCGCCGTTCGCAGTGCCTCCTCGGTGCTCGAAGCTCTCTCGAAGCGAATGCCCTCGATCGCCCACCGTCGACAGGGATCGGCTTTCGAGGACATCGCGCTCGATGCGGTAGCCGTCGGCGATCTTCTCGAGGTGCTCCCCCACGAGATTTGTCCGGTCGATGGAACCGTGATCGCCGGACGAGGATCGATGGACGAATCCTACCTGACAGGAGAACCCTATCATATCTCCAAGACTCCGGGATCGACGGTGATCTCCGGGGCTCTCAACGGAGAAGGCTCACTCACGATCCGGGCCGACAAGCTCGCCGTTGATTCGCGCTATGCAAAGATCATGGAGGTGATGCGCGATTCGGAGGAACGCCGCCCGAGAATGCGAAGACTCGCCGACCAACTCGGTGCCTGGTACACGCCTCTCGCCGTCCTCATCGCCCTCGTCGCCTGGCTCGCCAGCGGGAATCCGGTGCGTTTTCTCGCCGTCCTCGTCGTGGCCACGCCCTGCCCGCTCCTGATTGCCATCCCCGTTTCCATCATTGGCTCGATTTCTCTCGCGGCAAAACGCGCCATCATCGTGCGCGACCCCGTCGTCCTCGAGAAGATCGATACCTGCCGAACCGTCCTCTTCGACAAGACCGGCACACTCACCTACGGTCGTCCCACACTGACGAGCCGGATCGCCGCGCCCGGCGCGGATGCCGACGAGATACTCCGCCTCATCGCCGGAGTCGAGGTGTATTCGAAACATCCCCTCGCCGAGGCCATCGTCGAAGCCGGTCGAGCACTCGGCGGTGATCTTCCCTCTGTCGACGAGATCAGCGAGAAGCCGGGCGAGGGACTCACCGCGAAAGTTGCCGGCCGCGAGGTGCTCATCACCAGTCGCAGGAAACTTGCGGCCCGGAATCCTGGCGAAGCCTCCCTCCTGCCGCCCGTCGAGGGAGGCCTCGAATGTATCGTTCTCCTCGACGGCCACTATGCGGCGACCTTCCGTTTCCGCGATGAACCCCGTGCCGATGGGGCCGAGTTCATCCGCCATCTCGGAGGAAAGCACCGCATCGAACGCTCCATGATTCTCTCGGGCGACCGTCGGTCTGAAGCCGCCTACCTCGCCCGACGGGTCGGCATCGAGACCGTGCATGCCGACAAAAGTCCCGAAGAAAAGGTCGAGATCGTTCGAGCCGAAACACGGGAGCGACGCACCCTCTATGTCGGCGACGGCATCAACGACGCACCGGCGCTCATGGCCGCGACGGTCGGCATTGCCTTCGGCCAGAACAGCGATGTCGCCACGAAGGCGGCAGGAGCGGTGATCATGGACAGCTCCCTGCGCAAGCTCGACGAACTCATTCACATCAGTCAGCGCATGCGCCGCATCGCCCTCCAGAGCGCGGTCGGGGGCATGTCTCTCAGCACCGCCGCCATGGTCGTCGCCGCCTTCGGATTCCTTCCCCCGGTGGCGGGCGCCGTGACACAGGAAATCATCGATGTGCTTGCCGTGCTCAACGCCCTCCGCGTCGCCCTCCCGCCAAAATCCCTGACCGACTACTGAGGCCGAGTCTGCCCCGCCCCGTTCTGGCAGTCGGTACGGGAGGAGCGGCGCATCGACTGGGCAGACGGCATGGTTCCCCATCCTCGGATCCAGGATCAACAGACAAACCAGGCAATGCGACGGAGGCGGAGTTGGCCCCTTGCGCGAGCGCGTCCGCGGCCACTCCTGTTTTGATTCCGTGCCTCCGGGGACTTCCGGGCTTCGTTATTCCCGTTCGCCGGCTGGGTCCCACCGTGTCGCCTCACCCGGCGAAGCTTGGCAAATTCGCGGGATTCCAGTCGCTCGCATCGAGACCACATTCCTCGGCGAGGTGGATGAAACCCTTCACCTCCGCCTCGGTGAAGAGCAGGCCCTTTGCCTTTTCACTGAGCTTCGCGCTGTTTGCCTCGATCGTGCCGGGGAGCATGCAGGTCTC
>CALDKL010000880.1 GCA_937898895.1 uncultured Verrucomicrobiae bacterium
GATCCCGAGGACGCTGAACATGCGCGATTGCAGATCGCTCTCGTGGATACGCAGGCTGCCGCCGCCCAACTCGTAGCCGTTGAGGACGACATCATAGGCCACCGCGCGGATCTCGCCCCATTTCGATTCGTCGTCGAGCAGCGCCATGTCCTCGGCTTTGGGGCGGGTGAAGGGGTGATGCACCGCATTCCATTTGGCCTCCTCCGGATCGTAGCCGAGCAGGGGGAAATCGACGACCCAGAGGAAGTCGAGGACTTCATCCATCTCCTTGGTCAGGCCGCACATCGAAGCGACTTCGAGACGGAGGCGCCCGAGCACCTCGCAGCAGACCGCCCACTGATCGCAACCAAAGAGGACCAGGTCGCCCTCCTCGATTCCGAGGCGCTCTGTTAGGGTCGCCTTTTCCTCCTCGGAGAAAAATTTCACGATGGGCGACTTCCACTCTCCGCCCTCCACCTTGATGTAGGCCAGACCACCGGCTCCGGCTTCTTTCGCGATTTCCTCGAGTCGCTTTACCTGGCCCGTCGTGACCGAGGCGAATCCTTTGGCGTTGATCGCGCGCACCGTTCCTCCCTTGGCGAGGGTGCCGGAAAACACCTTGAATGCGGAACTCGCGAAGACGTCCGAGAGATTGATGATCTCGGTGCCGAAACGGCGGTCGGGCTTGTCGCTGCCGTATCGGTCCATCGCCTCCTGATAGGTGAGGCGTGGAAAGGGACGGGCCACCTCAACCCCGCGAGAGGCTTGGAAGGCCGCTGCGAGCAAATCCTCGACGAGGACAAAAATGTCCTCCTCGGTGATGAAACTCGCTTCGATGTCGACCTGGGTGAACTCCGGCTGGCGATCTGCGCGCAGATCCTCGTCGCGGAAGCATCGTGCGATCTGGAAATATTTCTCCAGGCCCGCCACCATCATCATCTGTTTGTACTGCTGCGGAGCCTGGGGCAGGGCGTAGAATTTTCCCGGGCTGAGACGCGAGGGCACGAGAAAGTCACGTGCTCCCTCTGGTGTCGATTTTGAGAGGATGGGGGTCTCCACCTCGATGAAGCCGTTCGCGTCGAGGCGATCACGGATTGCTTTGGTGATGAGGTGACGCTGGCGCAGGTTTCGCGACATGCGCGGGCGGCGCAGATCGAGGTAGCGATGTTTCATCCGCAGATCCTCGTTGCTCAGCTCTTTGTCGAGTTGGAAGGGCAGCACCTCGGCTTTGTTCAGGATCTTCAGGTGGGTTGCGACCAGCTCGATCTCGCCCGTGTCGATGGCACTGTTGATTGTGCTTTTGCCTTCCACATCGGGACGGAGGTCGATGCGCCCGGTCACCTGGACGACATCTTCGTCGCGCAGACTGTGGCTCAGCGCAGTGGCCTCGGCATTCTCCTCGCTGCGGAAAACGCACTGTGTCACCCCCTCGCGGTCGCGGATGTCCATAAAAATGACCCCGTGGTGATCGCGCACCGTATTGACCCAGCCCACGAGCGTCGCCGTCGTTCCGGCGTGGGACTTGCGGAGTTCGTTGCAGTGATGGGTTCGGTACATGGGGATGGGAAAGATAGGTTCGCCTGGCCCGGAATCGGGCGGGCCGAGACACTACAGCCCCCAGGCCGAGGTGCAAGGGCGGCGGAGGGGATTTCCGCTCCTCCGGAAAGGCTGCCGCAGGCGGAGAAAGCACGCCCTCTCAGGCTGGGTAACTGCCCAGCACTTTCACGAAAGAGCAGTGCTTTTCGAGCTGACGGATCACGTCGGAGAGTTCGGAACCCTCGCAATGGCCTGCCACATCGACGAAAAAATAATACTCCCAGGCACGTCGTTTCGAGGGGCGGCTCTCGATTTTCGACATGTTGATGCGGAATTTCTCAAAGGGCTCGAGGGCATGCACGAGCGATCCCGGCTCGTCCTTCACCGAAAACATTACCGAGGTCCGGTCCTTGCCCGTCGGGGGACATGTCTTGTGGCTGATGACAAGAAAGCGAGTCGTGTTGTTGGCGAGATCCTGGATGGACCGCTCGATGACATTCAGCCCGTAGAGTTCGGCAAGAAGCGCTCCTCCGAGAACGGCGGCACCGGGTTCCTTCGCAGCGAATTCGGCTGCGGCGGCAGAACTGGATTTCTCGATGGGTTGGATCCCGCGGAAGTTTCTCCCCAACCAACCGCGGCACTGGGCGAGGATTTGCGGATGACTGTAGATTTGCCGAATCTCTTCACGCGGACAGTTCGCCATGAGATGGTTCTCGATCGGCAGCATCAACTGACCGTAGATCTTGAGCGGGGAATCGGCAAAGAGGTCGAGCGTGTGGGTCACCGCACCCTCCGTCGAATTCTCGATCGGCACCACTCCGTAGTCGACCCTGCGTCGCTCGACCTGCTCAAACACCTCGGCAAAGCCTGGTTGAGGCAAGTATTTCACGCTGTGGCCAAATTTCCCGATGGCCGCCTGGTGGGTCCAGGTGCCAGCGGGTCCGAGGTAGGCGATTTTCAGATCTTCTTCGAGGGCGAGAGCGGCGGACATGATCTCGCGGTAGATGGCGCGGATCGATTCCTCGGGGAGACGCCCGCCCTCGCTCTTTGCGACGAGACTGCGGAGGAGCGTTTCCTCGCGTTCGGGGGCGTAAATCTCGAGACCCTCGCGCTTCTTGATCAACCCGATTTGGTGGACGATCTCGCAGCGTTTGTTGAGGAGTTCGATGATGTCGGTGTCGATCTCATCGATTTGTTGACGAAATGATTCGAGCTTCATAGGGTGGAATCAGGGTTCTCGGGATTCCAAAGGGGTGCTTCGCCGGGTGCTTCGCCGGGGTTTTCATCGGCAGCGGCGGAGGTTGGCACAACAGGATCCACTTCTTCGTCGGAAGGCACGGGTTCTTCCGGCTCGACGGGCGCGGGAGCGGAGGAGGTCTCTTCACCCGCTTGTGCAATCGGCTCGGCCGAGGGTAGTTGGACGATCCTCAGCTCAGAGGCATTGGGGAGATCATCGAGTGTCTTCAGACCAAAGTGGTCCATGAACCCCTCGGTCGTCTCGTAGAGCATCGGACGACCCGGGAGATCGGCACGACCACCCGTCCGGACAAGGCGGCGCTCCATCAGCTTCTGGATCGTGCCGTCGACGGAGACCCCTCGCACCGCTTCGATGTCCGCCTTTGTAATCGGTTGGCGGTAAGCGATCAGGGCGAGCGTCTCGAGAGCGGCTGCGCTGAGTTTTTCCGGTCGCATTTCTGGGAGCAGGGCGCGGATCCAGTCGGCGAAATCGGACCGCGTCGCAAACCTCCAGCCCGTCGCACCTTCGTGCAGTTCCACCGCCCGGCCCGAGGCCGCGAGCACCTCCCCGAGTTCGGCAATGGCAGACTCGATCTCCGCTGTTCCGATCGATTCCCATTCACGGGCGAAGGAGGCGAGACTGTCGGCCGCAGCACGGCGAACCGCCTTCGCGATCTCGGCTGGCGTGACCGGCTCGGGGGCGGCGTAGATGAGGGCCTCGACAATTTGAATCAGCTGCATGAAGCACGTTTCTGGACGGACTCGTAAACTGAACTGGTTTGAATGATTTGAAAGCGGATTCTGCGGGGTGTTTCGGGCTTTGGCTCCTTCGGATACCCGTTTTCAACCACAAACCCCGAAGCCCCCTTGCCGATCAAAACTCGTTCCGGTGCAGCTCGATTTCACCGAGCACCTTCTCTTGCCGCACTCGGAAAAAGTTCAGCTTCATCAACTCGAGGACCGCCAGGAACGTGACGATCATTTCGTGTTTGCTCGTCGCCCCTTGAAAGAGCGCCGCAAATGGCATCGAACCACCCGGCGGGATGAGGCCGAGGAGATGGTCGATCTTGTCGCCGACGGTGTATTGATCATCGACGATTTCTCCGAGGCCCTCGTCGTTGAGCCGATCAAGGATATTTTGGAAGGCGCGGATCAGATCGAAAATGCTGAGACCATCATCGAGGGGGCGCTCGCTGGCATCGGCGGCCTCGATCCGGTCAGCCTTGTGGGAGAAATGATTCTGTTGCTTCGCTTCCTTATCTCCGAGTTTCCGAGCCGCTTCCTTGAACTTCTTGTACTCGATGAGCTGGCGGATGAGATCCCACCGCGGATCCTCCTCGTCGGCGTCTTCCTCAGGAGGCTGGACGTGCTTCGGCAGCATCATCCGGCTCTTGATATAGCAGAGGTTTGCTGCCATCACGAGGAACTCGCCTGCGAGACCGATGTTCAGCAGCTTGAAGGTGTCCAGATAGGACATGTATTGCTTCGTGATCCGCTCGATCGGAATGTCGTAGATGTCGATCTCCTCCCGTTTGATCAGATAGAGAAGGAGGTCCATCGGGCCCTCGAAGATATCGAGTTCCACCTTGTAGGGATTCTCGACGAAGTCATCGGGATCGAAGGCGGCCTCCTCCGCCGCTCCGGAATGGGGAAGCGGGGAACGCGGCAGATCAGGGGGTGGATCAGAATCGCTCAAGGGTCGGACCGCGACGGGGTCGCAGATCGCCAGCAAAGCCGCAGGAACGATCCTTTGCAAGATGCTTGGGAGGGAATGCCGATTTTCCCCAACCCGGGAGGAACTTACAAAAAAATTCGTCCACCCCGTCACGGGATCAGGGGGCGATTTTGATTGCGTCGATGGCGCGCTCCTCCTAGTCTTCACCTCTCGCCAGGGCGGGAAGCTCCCGCCGCGAAACAACTCAAACGACAGAAATCTACCATGAGCAATATCGTTCCCCTTATCAGCTCCGGCACTGCCGGTCCGCTCGGCGTCCTCCACCTGCCTCGCCTCTGGCTCAAGGCCTCCCTCGGTGCCGTCGGCAAACTGCACTCCGATTACCCGGCCATCGGCGCGGGTTACGACCAAATGGTCCTCGACGGACTCGGCATCAACAAAGGCGATTTCGAGGCCTTCATCCGCGACGCCAAACCCAGCTATGTCGAGCTCGAAAACTGGATTCTCCAGCAAAAGGGCGGCTCTCTCGACCAGGACGCCGTCGACAAGCTCAATGCCGCCATCACCGGCTACATTCACGCCGACGGCACTCGGAAAGAGATCCTCGAGGCCGTCGGTCGTCCGGATGACGGCACGATCAAGGATGCGGTGAATCTCAACAACCTCGACGACTGGGCAATCTTCCATGCCGCCGTGCTGGCGTGAAGATCCCGCCTCCGGGCTGCTCCCGGGGAACCTCCGGCCCGCCGCCGAATCCTCGGTAGCGGGCCGCTTTCTTTTCCGGCGGGAACGCGACAAAGCGGTTGTTTTTCCCTCCCTCCCTGCTATCCCTCTGGAGATCGCGTTTTGTTGATGATTGTAACTCCGAAAATCCGAGGATTCATTTGCACCACCGCCCACCCCGATGGCTGCGCTGCGAATGTTCGTGCCCAGATTGACTATGTAAAGAGCTGCGGGCCTCTTCCCCGCAGTCCCCAAAAGGTACTCGTCATCGGGGCCTCGACCGGATACGGACTCGCCTCGCGCATCGTCCCGGCATTCGGCGGAGGTGCCGCCACCATTGGGGTCTTTTTTGAAAAGCCCGGGCAGGAAAACAAGCCCGGCAGTTCCGGCTGGTACAATTCGGTCGCATTCGAGGAGGCTGCGTCCGAGGCAGGTCTCTATGCGAAGAGTTTCAACGGAGACGCCTTTTCCAAAGAGATCAAAGCCCAGGTCATCGCCGCAATCCAAGCTGATCTTGGCCAAGTTGACTGCATTGTCTACAGCCTCGCCTCGCCGCGACGCACCGATCCCGAGACTGGGGAAATCTACCGATCCGTTCTCAAGCCGATCAGCGGGTCATACACCCAGAAGAATCTCAACACCGACATCGCCGAGGTAAATACGGTGACGATCGAACCCGCGTCCGAGGAAGAGATTGCCCACACCGTGAAAGTCATGGGAGGAGAAGACTGGGAACTCTGGCTGGACGCTCTCGCTTCGGCGGGCGTCCTTGCCGAGAAGTTTACCACGGTGGCATATTCGTATATCGGACCCGACCTCACCTTTCCGATCTACACGAACGGCACGATCGGGCGGGCGAAGGAGCATCTCGAAGAGGCTGCCGCCCGGATCAATTCCCGCTTTGGCCCCGCCAGCGCCTATGTTTCCGTCAACAAAGCACTCGTGACCCAGGCCAGTTCCGCAATTCCCGTCGTCCCCCTCTACATCTCTCTGCTCTACAAAGTGATGAAGGAAAAGGGGCTGCACGAGGGGTGCATCGAACAGGTCCAGCGACTCTTCGCTGATCACCTCACGGCGGAAGTTGGACCCACCCTCGATGAAAAAGGCCGTATCCGTGTCGATGACTGGGAGATGCGCGAGGATGTCCAGAAGGCGGTCGAGGAGGCCTGGAACCAGGTGACCAGCGACAATCTTTTCGAGATTTCAGATTTTTCGGGATACCGAAAAGAGTTTCTCCGACTCTTCGGCTTTGGAATCGAAGGCGTTGATTATGATGCAGATACAGAAACGGAAAAAGCGCTCTTGTCCGAGAAATAACGGAAACCTGCATTATAATAATCAAAAATATTTGCAATTTCCATAATTTGAACGTTCGTAGACATCGAACCTCACCACAGACCGTTTATGAAACATAGAGTCTTCCCCTGTTGTCTTTTCCTGGGCCTTCTTCTGGGAGCAATGGCTTTGAGTTCCTGCCAGACCGGCGAAAATCGGAACAAGGCCGCCTCCGCCACGAAGTCGGGCAGTGCCTTCAAAAAGGGTCTTTATGCAAGGCCGAAGATTGATCGCCAGAAGAGTGGGGCGCGGATCAACCCGATGGTTCTTTCCCAGAGCACCAAGGGAAACACGCGGCTCGTCATCGACATTGCCGACCAGCGCGGGTACCTCCTCGTCGACGGCAAGATCGCCGTGGACACGCCCGTCTCCACCGCTCGTCCTGGCAAATACACGCCGCGCGGAACCTTCTCGATGAGCCAGCGCGTCCGCAGCGGAAAATATTCGACCATCTACGGAGTCGAGATGCCCTACTGGATGCGTCTGGGTGGCACCGTCTTCGGTGTCCACGCCGGACATCTCCCCGGCTATCCCGCTTCCGCCGGATGCATCCGCCTCCCCGCCAGCGCCGCCGAGGTGGTCTTCGACAACACCACCTACGGCACGAAGGTCAGCATCTACAGCCAATGGGACGGAGCCTGATCGGTCGGGAAATGCCCTCCCTTCCGGAAAACCGGTGGCCTTGGGGTCTCCGGTTTTTTTGTGCCCGGTTCACCGAGATGCTCACCGAGATGCTCACCGAGATGCAAACGCCTCGTAGGCCCTCGTAAGGTTGTCGCCGACGAGGGAGTCACGAAAGAAAATCATGCGGTAGCGGAATCGGATCGACTCGCCATTGCGCACCACCTGTGGCGGAGACTTCGGATCGGGAAAGGGATTCGCGGCGATGAGTCCGTCCGGGCGCACTGACCAGACGGCGGGATGGCCCGGATTCGACGGATGGTCGAAGATCGCCACCCCGGCGGTCACCCCGGTTGCCTCCTTTCCCTGACAAACCAACCATTTCGCCCGCATTCCGGACCCACCCGTCGTGCCCGAGAGTTCGCTGTCGGAGTTCTGTTGCCGCGCTTTCTCCCCTTCCTTCCGAATCAAGCCGGGATGTGCCCGGAAAAACCAGGCCCCTTCCGGTTCCGGGCCGATTTCGAGATCGCCCGCATCGGCGATCAGTTCGAGAGCAAGATCCATCGCGAGGGAACCGTCCTCTCGATAAAAAAGAGTGACCTCGCGCTGATCGGAGGCAATGCGGTGGGTCGGTTCATCGTAGTCCCTCCATTCTGAACGAGTTCGGACCACGATGGCAGGCCCTTTGATGAGCACTCCATTCATAGCCCGATGCACAATGCGGCCCGCCTTCATTCCGATGATCGGCGCACCCGGAGCCTGGTGAAAACCGTATCCGTTGACCCGTCCGAGACTGAACCATGCTCCCCCCCTCGGATCGATCCCCTCCTTCCGCCCCTGTTCCGGGGAGGCGGTGTAGACTCCTCCGGTCGGCCCGACAATCGGATCGAACACCGGCATGCCCCGGTCGAAACCCGTGCGATACGAAACCACGCGTCGCTCGCCGTGGAAAATTTCGACCGGATTCGTACCACGAACCGACCATTCTTCCCGGCTCCCGATCAACTGTGCCCTCGCCCGGGTCAAGGGAGCGAGACCGGTGAGCAGGAGGAATCGTCGGCGACAGAGGCGAGGATGGGTCGGCGAGGGCATTGGCTGGCTCCAGTATCTCCACTCTTGCCGAGGCTCGCAAGCACCGATACCATAGCTGCCGATGACCCCTGCACCCCCTCTCGACCGTCGCCGCTTCCTGCGCCAATCCGCCGCACTCTCCTTCGCCTCCCTTGCCGCCCCCTGGCTGGCCGATGGAGCGACAGACGAAGCGAAACGGTATGAGTTCTGCACCTTCACCAAGCCCATCCAGAACCTGCCTTATCCGGAGATGGCGAAACTCGTTGCCGGGATGGGATTCGATGGGATCGAGGGTGCGGTGCGGCCCAAGGGACAGGTTCTTCCCGAGCGAGTCGAGGAAGACCTGCCGAAACTCGTCGAAGCCCTGAAGGCTGCGGGACTCGCCTTCTCTGTGATGACCACCGCGATCAACGAAGTCTCTGCGGAACAGTTGACCGAGAAGATCCTGCGCACCGCCGCCGCCGCCGGGGTGAAGCGATACCGCATGGGCTACTATCGGTATGATCTCAAGAAACCAATTCGGCCGCAGCTCGACGAATTTCGCCCTCGCTTGAAGGATCTCGTCGCCCTCTCGCGCGAACTTGGGATCAAGCCGATCTATCAGAACCATTCCGGAAAGGACTACTTCGGCGGCCCGGTCTGGGACCTCTGTGAAGTCCTCGCTGATTTTGATCCCGCCCATGTCGGCATCGCCTTCGACATCGGCCACGCCACCGTCGAGGGCGGAAAGGTCTGGCCGCTGCATTTTGCGACCGCGCGCCCACACATCGACACCATCTATCTGAAGGAGCCAACCTGGCTGGACAACAAGATTGGCTGGGGGCCTCTCGGCGAGGGAGCGGTCGACAAAGGCTTTTACAAACTCCTCAAAGAAAGCAATTTCAGGGGCCCCGTGAGCGTCCATGTCGAATATCTCGGCCACGATGACCCCGCGATGGTGCCGACCGTACTCAAGGCGATCGAGAAAGATTTCGCGACGGCCCGTTCCCTCCTCTCGTGATGTTCGATACCAGGGAAAAGCCCAGGATGGTCGAGAGCGCCTTTCTCATCGGCGCTTATTTCGACCGTTCCGGTGAGGCCGAGGCCCGCAGCCTGCTCGAAGAGCTGGCTGAACTCGTCGGCACGCTCGGCATCGGCATCGCAGGGAGTTCATGTGTCTTTGTCAGGGACAGGAACAAACGTTATCTTACCGGATCGGGAAAGGCGCACGAGTTGATCGAGCAGGCAAAGCAGGCCGGTGCCGACTGCATCGTCATCGACAACGAACTCGCCCCTGCCCAGCAGCGCGCCTGGGAGGAGGAGGGCGATATCACCGTGATCGACCGCGAGGAGGTCATCCTCGACATCTTTCGGATGCGTGCCCGCACCCGAGAGGCCCGGCTTCAGGTGGACCTCGCGCGGATGCAGTATTCCCTGCCCCGGCTCGCGCGGATGTGGTCGCACCTCGACCGCCAGCGCGGCGGTGGCGCGGGGGGTGGGGGCGCTTCGCGTGGCGAGGGCGAGCAGCAGATCGAGGTGGATCGCCGCCTCGCCCGCAGCCGCATCGACCGGATCCGGGAGGAACTCGACGAGGTGCGTCGCATCCGCCAGACCCAGCGCAAACAGCGCACCGATGAAGGGGTTTGTCAGGCATCCATCGTTGGTTACACGAATGCCGGGAAGAGTTCTCTCCTGAATCGACTTGCCGGCTCCGACGTACTCGCCGAGGACAAACTGTTTGCCACCCTCGACCCGACGACCCGCCGCATTGAATTGCCCGACGGGCAAACCCTGCTCCTCACTGACACGGTCGGTTTTGTCCGCAATCTGCCCCATCGTCTCGTCGAGGCTTTCAAAGCGACTCTCGAAGAGGCCGTGCTCGCCGATTTCCTCATTCACGTCCTCGATGCCAGCGCGACCGAAGTCTCTTCCTTTCACGACACGACTCTGTCGGTTCTGCGGGAGCTGGGTGCTGCCGACAAGCCCATCATTACGGTCCTCAACAAGATTGACCGGATTGCCGGAGAAGAGGAGCGCCTTCATGAATTGAAACGCCGCTTTGATCGGAACGCAGTGCTCATCTCCGTGCGAACCGGGGAAGGCATCCCGGATCTGGTGAACCGCATCGCCGATCACATGATCGATCGCATCGCGCGGCTGCGGCTGCGCCTTCCCCAGGCGCGGCAGGATCTCATCGCCCTGCTCCATCGGGAAGGAAAGGTCATCGCCACGGAATACGAGGGCAACGACGTCCTTCTCACGGCAATGGTGCCGCACCTGCTGCGCCATCACTTTGAACCGTTCCGCGAGCCGGATGCCGGCGTCGGAAGGGAATGATCCCCCTTCCCCTCGCCGGGCACATCGACCTGTCGTGCGATCAGCAGCGTCCCCCCGAGATGTGAACGAGAGACGCCGCCAATTTCTCCGAAGTCAATCAACTCACCCCGAATCCGAAGTTGGGGAACCGCGGAACACACCGAACACACTGACGTGTTCGAAAGACACGGAAACCATTGCGAACGGCAAATTCAAACGGCTCCCGTGGCGATGGGTCGCTGCGAAGAATTTAAGGCAGCGGAAGGGGCTGCCATCTCCTCCTCCGTCGGCAATGCGGTCGCGAACCGGGTCGTCAGAACAACTCCGCCGAAGACTGCGGAGACGGTTTCGAGTGCTGTTTTCGTTTCGCGCAGGCGTTTCAACGAATACCCCGCGCTGGGTTCCGTTATGATCGTATAGTCGGCGACACTCGCCAGAAAACCACCGTCCGAGCATTCGTGGATCGAGGGTGAAGCGAAGAGGATGAAATCGAACCGACTCCGCAGATCCCAGATCAGATCGGACATGCGGCGTCCATTGAGAAGCCCCCCGGGATCGTCAGGACGCGGACCGGAGGGCATGAACCAGAGGTTTGCCCTCCGGGCGCGAATCACGGTTTCTTCCAGTCGCATCTCTCCCGTGAGGAAATCGGACAGACCGGGGTGACGGGCCGCGTCAAAGAGATCGTGGAGTTTCGGATTTCGAAAGTCCGTGTCGATTACGAGAGTGGTTCTCCCGGCGTCGGAGAGGACGCGGGCGAGACCGGCGACAACCTCCGCGACGGCTTGCCCCTTTCGCGTTGGCATCAGGGTGAGGAAGAGACAATCTCTCCCCGGCAGGCGGAGGAGGTGGTTTCTCAGCTCGCGATACGGCTCGATCCAGGCATCCGGAAGATCCTGAGCCACCACCGGCGAACGATTGGCGATTGGGGCGAATCCCGCCAGAGGCACCTCGAGCCGATTCCGCAAATCCGCGAGGAGATCCCATCGTTTTCCACCCAATCGGTCGGAGAAGAGCACTCCAACCAGTCCGAAAAGAAGCCCTACCCCAATCAGGACCGGGAGACTCAACCAGAGCTGTCGCAGTGCTTTCGCCTGGTTTGGCGAAGCCGGAGAAAGCACCCGGACGGGAGTGCTCGCCATCTCCGCCTCGAGGATCGCCTGCTGATGTTTTGCCTCAAGGGAATGCTGGAGATGGCGCATGGTGATGAGTCGCCGACGCAGCCCGGCCACCTCCTCCTCCGTTTCGGGAGTCGAATTGCCGATCTGCGTGAGGCGGTCCTCGATGCCCTTGCGATCTGCTCCAGCTTTGTCCCGCTCTTCCCCGAGGCGGCGCACCCGCGCATTGGCTTCGGCACGAACTTCGGCATCCTTGCGGGCGATGAAGCGATCCGCAATCGTGTTGGCGAGATTGGCGGCGTGCTCTCCGGAAGAATCGCGGACCGAGACAAGAAGCGTTTCGCCGGGAGAATCCGCCTCGACCCGGAGGCGTTCCTCGAGAAGAACGAGCGTGTCCTCGAGCCCGCCGACTCCCCAGCGCCGCACCAAATCCATGCGCTCGGCCACCTCGGACAACAGCGAACGGCTTTCCAGCTCGGACTGCTGCCGCCGGAGATCATTCTGCCCGCTTTGCCCGAATTTCGGCTCTGTCATCCCTGCGTCGTCCCCGGCATCTCTCGCCAGAGAAAAGTCGATGCTCACCGTGACCTCATGGAGCTGGGCAAGCTGTTTTCGCGCCACAGCCCCTCCCAACAAGACGAGAGAGGTGGTCAGGAGAACCACTGGCCAGCGAGATCGCAGCAAGGAGAAACGTTCGATCAAACCAAATTTTGTCGCAATTTGACCGAATTTCATAGAAATCAGAATATCAGGACTTTTCACTTTTACAAATGAATTTGTAAAATCAGATGTCCCGAGACACCCGTCCTGTCTCCCGAAGGGTTCGTGTTTCAGGATTCGAGAGGTTTGCAATGGATCACCTCGATCAGGTCTTCTCTCACCAACCACCGCACCTGCCAGCCTGCGATTTCAGTGGCATAGGGGCGTTCGCTGTCCTTGTGATAGCCGGGTTGCGGCTGGAGGGAAAGGGAATCTTCGATCAGTTGGCGTGTGGATTCGGGCAAGTCGGCCCTGCAGGTCCATCGCACCGCGAGACGCGGAGGTGCTTCCTCGGCGAATCCGCTGACGGCTTCCGCCACGCAGTCGGCGTATCGCAGATAGGGTTTGATGTCGAAGACGGGCGTGCCGTCGACGAGATCGACGCCGGAGACAAAAAGCCGTGGCGCGGCGATGCCCTCCCATTCGACACGGTCCAGCTTCACGACTGACAAGGTGAGGCGATTCGGGCGGAATGGCGAGCGCGTCGCGAAGACACCGACTCGGTCGTTGCTCCCGAGTCTCGGCGGTCGGACGGTCAGGGCGGTGGGCTCCTCCCGGACGAGGTGAAATTGGGTAATGAGCCAGAGATGGCTGAAGTCCTCGATCCCCCGGAGTGCTTCGACCCGACGAAAGGCAGGTTCAAACTCGACGATGCCCCATGCCCCCGGCACGAGCCCCGACTGACGCGGAACTCCGAATTTGTCCGGATAGCAGGTGCGCAGCGTCGCGATGGGGGTGATTTCGGCCATACAAAAAACAAGGGGATGGCTTCCTCCGTGAGACACCGGAAAAGGATCAGGAAATCAAGCCCGCTCGAGTTCCTCGATTTCGTCCCGGAAACCGCTGCTGAGGATGGGGAAACGGCACCAGGTCTTCGGATCGAGGTTTTTGTCATCGACGTGAAAACACGGAGCATAGCGCTCGCGTTTCCACTGATTGCGACTCCAGAGCCGGAAAAACTTGATGACCCACGCCCGAAGCTCCTCGCGATCGTGCTCCGGATGCGTTTCGCACATGATCTCCCAGACCTCGCGGGGCAGCTTCTTATCGCGGATGGCGTGTTTCTCGATCGCGTCGAGAATGGGGTAGGGCATCAGGTCGGACTCATCGGTCTGCCCCGCTTCGCTGGGGCGCAGCTCCGCCGTCGGAGCCTGTGCATTGATGACGCGCAACGCCGGCATCGGAGGCACCACGGGAGGCAATCCTTCCGTTTCCATCCAGCGCAGCCAATGACGGAGGAAGGCTTTGTCGATCCCCGCGATGGGACTCAATCCGCCCGAAGTGTCGCCATCCATCGTCGCATAGCCAACCGCTGCTTCGGACCGATTGCTCGTCGCGAGGAGCAGGGCATTGCGCAGGTTTGTCAGCATCCAGACCCCCGGGGCACGCACCCGAGCCTGGATGTTCTGAAGGGAAATGTCGTCCGTTTTCCACGTGAGTTCGCGACCGATCCCGCGTTCCACCATTGTCCGGTAGCCCTGCACGAGTGCCTCCACGTCCCATTCCTGATAATCCGCTCCGATGGCGCGGGCGACCGTCTCTGCGGCGTGGCGGGTCGTCTCGGAACTGTGTTGGGTCGCCTGGTAGACGCAGGAAAGAAGTTGCCCGACGAAGGGGCGACCCTCGAGCCGAAGGTGGCTCTGTTTTTTCCGAAACTCCTCCTCACCGAGTTCC
>CALDKL010000881.1 GCA_937898895.1 uncultured Verrucomicrobiae bacterium
CCGGCTTCGGGTCGGGGGGGCACGCATTGCAAGACGCCATGAATCCGGAGGGACTCCAGCGCACCCGGCGCGAATTTCTCACCACCTCGGCCAGTGGTCTCGGCGGGATTGCCCTGGGTTCGATGCTGAGCGAAGAGGGTGTCCTGGCTGCAAGCACGGCGGCCGATCCGGGGGCCTTTCGCGAATCGAACCCCCATCGTGAGGGACCCGCGAAGGCGTGCATTTTCATCTTCATGGAGGGGGCTCCTTCGCAGCTCGATCTGTTCACTCCGAAACCGAAGCTGAACGAACTCCACGGCCAGAGCCTGCCGAAATCGATCCTCGACCAGGCTCGCTTTGCGTTCATCAAACCCGAGAGCGCGACCCTGATGGGTTCGCCTCGGAAATGGAAGAAGCATGGGCAATGTGGGATGGAGTTCTCCGACTTGCTCCCGCATCTCGCGACCTGCGCCGACGACCTGCTCATGGTCCGCTCCCTCCACAGCGAAGAGTTCAATCACCATCCGGGCCAACTCCTCATGCAATGCGGTGTTTCGCGCTTTGGCATGCCATCAATGGGGTCGTGGATCCAATATGGGCTCGGCAACGCATCGCGCAACCTGCCCGGCTACGTCGTTCTCAGCGCGGGACGCGGAGGGTCCGGCGGTTCGACCTTGTGGACTTCGGGCTTTCTCTCCTCCAAGTATGCCGGAGTGCTCTTCCGCAACCAGGGCGAGCCTGTTCTGAATCTCCGCAACCCTGACGGAATCGCACCCGAGCTGCAGAGGGCCGGACTCGATGCTCTGCGCGACCTCAACGAAACCCGCTATCAGGAGATTCACGATCCCGAGATCGCGAGTCGCATCGCGAACTACGAACTCGCCAACCGAATGCAGTCTGCCGCTCCCGAATTGGTGGATCTGTCAGGAGAATCGAAGGAAATCCTGGCCATGTATGGAGTTGATCGTCCGGAACCGCCCGGAACGGATTTCCGAGGCAGCCTCCCGGGTCTGCGCACCTACGATACCTTCGCACGGAATTGCCTTCTCGCCCGGCGGATGGTGGAGCGTGGAGTCCGGTTCATCAACATCATCCACGCAAGCTGGGACCAGCACTCCGAACTCGACAAAAATCTCAGCTACAACGCGGGTGTTGTCGATCAGCCCATCGCGGCCCTCATCAAGGATCTGAAGCAACGCGGCATGCTGGACTCCACCCTCGTCGTCTGGGGGTCCGAATTCGGACGCACTCCGCTCGGGGAAAACCGGCCGGGGCGTCTCGCCAACACCGGCCGCGACCACCATCCTCAGTCCTTCACCATGCTCCTGGCTGGAGGAGGATTCAAAGGTGGCCACATCTACGGTGCAACCGACGACATCGGGTGGTTTGCCACCGAGAACCCCGTGCCCGTGAACGACCTCCACGCCACCCTCCTGCACCAGTTCGGCCTCGATCACTTGAAACTGACCTACCGATTCCAGGGCCGCGACTTTCGCCTCACTGATGTCGGGGGAAAGGTGATCCACGATTGGATTGCGTGAGCACTCTCGATCTCTATCGAGGGGTTGCAAACGCCGCTCTCCTTGGCAGCCGATTCGAGGAGTAGAGAGCCTGCCACCGGACCAGTGGATCGGTTCTCATCCGCTATCGGCCCACCTCGGTCCAAACCGGGTAGGATTCCCGTGATGCGAGACGATGCGAGAATCTCCTTTACATTGTATCACGATGATATCAAAATAATACCATGATTCAACCAACCCGAACTCCTGTCCATACCGAAGAACATCCCTGTCGCTCGTTTCCCGGCTGGATCCTGTTGTTCGTGAATCTCGGAATCCTCGCTGCCGCTCTTGGCCTCTTCATTCTCGGGGTCGCTCTGGCACCGCTGCTGGTAACCTTTGCGGTCCTTGCGGGCATCGTCGGATGCATCTCCCTGTTCGGGCACTTTACGATCCAGCCGAACGAGGCGCGGGTCATGATTCTCTTCGGCAACTACCATGGCACCGTCCGCGAAAGCGGTTTCTACTGGGCCAACCCCTTCTATTCGCGAGTTCGAGCGAGGATTCCGCTTTCGGGGCCGCAGGCCGTGCCTATGCGAAACGCGCAGACCGGAGGCATCTCGATGCCATATCGCCCCCTTGGTTGCAAAATCTCCCTGCGGGCACGGAATTTTGTCACCGAGAAACTCAAGGTGAACGACAAGCGCGGGAATCCCGTCGAGATTGCCGCAGTGATCGTTTGGCGCGTCGCCGACACGGCCCGCGCCGCGTTCGACGTTGATGATTTCGAGAACTATGTGCAGATTCAGAGCGAATCGGCCATTCGTCACATTGCCAGCCTGTATTCCTATGACCGGGGCGAGGAAGAAGAGCCGACCCTGCGCGACAGTTCCGACGAAGTTGCAGCGGCTCTCCGGGATGAATTGCATATCCGGCTTGAAAAGGCGGGCATCGAGGTCGAGGAAGCTCGCCTCACCCACCTCGCCTACGCGCCCGAGATCGCCCAAGCCATGCTGCGACGCCAGCAAGCCGAGGCGGTCATCGCGGCACGCACAAAAATCGTGCACGGGGCCGTCAGCATGGTCGAGATGGCCCTGCGGGAACTGTCCGAGAAGGAAGTCATCCACCTCGATGAAGATCGCAAGGCAGCGATGGTGAGCAATCTCCTCGTTGTCCTCTGTGGCGAAACCGAGGCGAGCCCGGTGATCAACACAGGGACGCTCTACGCGTAGTCCGATGGCGTCGCCCGACCGTAAATCCTTTCTTCTTCGGATCCCGCCCGACCTCTGGATGGACCTCGAGAAATGGGCCGCCGACGACTTGCGCAGTGTCAATGGCCAGATTGAGTTCCTCTTGCGCATGGCGGTGGCGAGGCGAAAAAAAGAAAAGCGTAAATCTCCATGAGGGTGCTGTTGATCTGGCTGTTGCTTGGAGGGGCTGTGCGAGGGAGCGACCTGCCGGAGAAGCTCGGCGGTGAGGAAGCGATCCGCGTCCTTGTCGCCGCTCACCGCGGGGGCTATGAGCACGACAGAGCCGACTGCGCTCCCGAGAATTCCGTCGCCAACGTCGCCGTAGCGATTCGCAAAGGCTACGACCTCTATGAATCCGATATCCAGAGGACCCGGGACGGGGTCTTTGTGATTGTGCACGACGAAACCCTGGACCGGGAAACAACCGGAGAGGGTCGGGTCTGCGACCTCACCCTGTCGGACCTGAAGGTTCTCAGAAAACGCTATCGGGACGGCTCGCTCTCGGACGAAACGGTCGCCACACTCGAGGACTTGCTCCTCGCCGGGAAAGGGCGCATTCGCTACAAGGTCGATCTGAAGCCGGGACTCGCTGCCCATGTCGACGAACTTGCCCGTCTTCTCCGGCGTCTCGGGATGATCGATTCCGTGATGGTTCGATGCAGCCGCAGAGAAGCCGTGGAGATGGCGGAAGCCTTCGCCTCCGGCACCCCGAAGATCGAGTTGATGGTGAAAGTCGACACGGCGGAACAAGTGCGTGAAATTGCCGGAAAGCTCTCGCCTGCGACCATCCAGATCAATCTGGAAGAGGACGAGACCCTCACTCCGGCCAAACGGGATGCGATTCGAACCGCCGCGAACCTCGGCATCCTGGTCGAAACGCACCTCTCATCGAATCCAATCCAATGCGAGGAACTCGTCAAGGCAGGAGTGAGAATGTTCCACACTGCCAAGCCCGATGAGACCTTGGCGTGGCTGCGGGAGAAAGGTTGGAGGTAGCGTCACCTCACGGGATTCAACTGACCCTGAAATGAATCAAAGGGGAAACGCGGGCCCGAAGGGCACTGGAAAAGGATCCTCTTGTTCAACACGGCCCCGGGAATCGGTAGGTGATCGCCTCCTTATCATCAATGGAAAGATGGCCTCCCTGAACAAGGAGTTCGAGCAGCTTCTCCGGTTTCATGACAGGAGTCTTTCCGAGGTAGTTTGTTAGGGTTCCCAAGAGTGCCTTCCTCTTTTTTGGACGATTTTTCACGTTGGTTTGGAGGCGTTTCACCGTGCTCGCGAGCACATCCCTCGCGTTTGAAACGGCCGATTCATTCGTTTTGGCAGGAAGGCGCTTTTTGAAGGGAAGGGAATCGTATTCGCTGTGACGCTGCACCTTGAATCCGCGACTTGTGAGGTGTTTGATCAGAGGGTCGTATCCTCCGTCCTTCGAGACGAGGTGAAAGTGCGCTTTCGGATCGGTTGTAACCGTCTGACCGAGATAGAAGGCGAGAGCAAAATCGAGCGCATTTTTGCCAGAGGAGGCCAGTCGGACAAGTTTTACCGAGTCGGCATGCTCGACGAGTCGCTCGACGATCTCGAGTTTCATTTTTCCCTGTTTCGCTCCGTAGAGGAGAATAAATCGGGCTGATTTCTCGGCGAAGATCTCGGCGTCTCCCTCAGGCACGTTCTCGCCGTCGATGAGGACATAGTGCGTGGGCGAAGGTCCGGATGGGGGGCGGATGTCATACGGTCGCACAAATAAGGTCGCGAATCAGGCGAACGACAAGTTCCAAGGATGGCGCGAAACAGTTTTGGTGTAGGGGATGGACGGGAATTGTGCCCGCAGAAATGGTGCGATTGGTAGGATATTCACCCGAATGTGTCCGAACAGGGCAAAGCGAACCTCCTTTGATACGGAGAGATCGTTCTTCGAGAAGCCGTGCTGATACCTGGAGTGGTTTCAGGGAATCGGAAACCCGTTCTTCAAAACTTCATCCAGTGGTGGAGCCTCATATTCGCCCGTATTCTCAAATCCGGTTACCGGCATACCTCCGACGAACTGCAGGCGCTTCCCGATCCCGTTTCCGTATCCGA
>CALDKL010000882.1 GCA_937898895.1 uncultured Verrucomicrobiae bacterium
CTTTTGCGGCGGCTGCCGGGGGAGTGCCACCAGTGGCGGCAATCGCGCGGCCCCGAATCTCGCGAGCTTCTTCCAGGGAAATCGCAAGGACTTCGGCGATATCCACTTCGTCGAAATCATGGACGATCATTTCGAGACTGGTGAGGCCCTTGCGCACGAGCTGATCCGCCTGCGCCAGGTCGATCCCGGCACCCGTGGCAATCGCGGTGGCGGCTCCCGCAACCTGCGCCTCGAACGCCTCGTGGGCGGACTCGTCCTTCTGCACCTGCACGTCCCAACCGGTGAGACGGGCGGTGAGGCGGGCGTTCTGACCGCGTCGTCCGATCGCCTTGGAGAGTTCCGCTTCGTCGACCTTCACGAGTACGGATCGTTTTTCTTCGTTCACGGTGATGCTCTTGATCTCGGCCGGTTTGAGTGCCTCGGTCACAAGGGAGCGGATATCGTCGCTCCAGCGAATGATGTCGACTTTCTCGTTGTTCAGTTCGCGCACGATATTCTTCACGCGGGCTCCGCGAAGACCGACACAGGCACCGACGGGGTCCACCTTGTCATCGTCACTGTAGACCGCAACCTTTGTGCGATACCCCGCCTCACGGGCAAGCGAACGGATCTCCACGGTGCGGTCGGCAATTTCGCTGACCTCAGATTCAAAGAGGCGGCGCACGAAATTCGGGTGACTGCGGGACAAAAGGATTTCAGGGCCGCGAGAGCCGTTTTCCACGGCAACGACGTAGGCGCGGACGCGGTCGCCGACATTGTATTCCTCTGTCGAAACCCGCTCGCGCTGGTGCATGACCCCCTCGAACTTGCCGAGGTCAATGAAGACATCGCCCCGCTCAAAACGGCGCACCGTGCCGGACACGAGATCTCCGGCGCGATCTTTGTACTCTTCGTAGATCTTCTCCTTCTCCGCCTGACGGAGACGCTGCATCATCGTCTGCTTGGCGGTCTGTGCGGCGATGCGCCCAAAGCCCTTCGGCGTGATGTCGACCACCAGTTCTTCGCCGACGTCGATACCGGGGCGGATGCGGCGAGCCGTAAAAATATCGATCTCCTCATAGGAGTTCACGACATGGTCTCGCACGATGAGGGTGGCGTAGGCCCGGATATCCCCCTTCTCGGGTTTGATCTTGATACACAGCTCGCGCGCGGGCCCAATGCTCTTGCGCGAGGCCGTGAGCAGGGCGTTCTCGAGCGCTTCGATCATCGTTTCGCGCGTGATCCCCTTCTCTTTCTCGTAGTACTCGAAAAGTGCCAAAAGTTCGTTAGTCATTTTCTCCGACGCTCAAAAAAGGTCCTCCGATGTTGAGACAAAAAAAAGCGGGACAAGCCCACTTTCATCAAACCCGGCGCGAACGCCCGGCGTCTCAAGTTTGCAGGGTTGCGAAGTTACCCGCTTCCCCGCACCTAAACAACACGGATTTGGCCGTAAATCAAGTCTCGATTCCTTGAAAATCACATCTGCCCGAATTCGTCGGTCCTTCGAGCACGCATGACGCGCAGCGTATCCTGCTTTGCCTGCCCATTTCCCCTTCGAAATTCCACCGCTCCATTCGCCACCCGGATCCTTCGATGGCTCGACCGATGAACTTTTGCTTGCGCATCGGAAATCTCCTCCTAGATTTCGCGCTCTTTTCCCGGAAGGCCCTTCGCCTCGCCGGAACCAATGGAAAGGTAGCTCAGTCGGTAGAGCAGTTGGCTTTTAACCAATTGGTCCTGGGTTCGAATCCCAGCCTTTCCACTCCTTTTCCCGTCTCGTTGTCGGCCGTTTTCTTCAGGGGGCCAAATCGAAATCTGGCTTGCGCGTTGAGGTCGTTTCCGATACAGGATCACCAAAACCATGAAGCACCCCCTGAACTCCCGTCGCTCGTTTGCGCCGCTCGCCGTCCTTTTCGCGCTGAGTCTCTCGGCGTGCTCCACGGTAAAGTTCTCCGTGAACAATGGCCAGGCAACCCGCGAGGCCCTGAAATCGGCCGAGCGTGTCCGGGTTCTCGCAGGAGCGCCGCCGGCAGTCCTTGCCGTATTCGGAAAGGCGAGCAAGAAGCTGATCGAAAACGCCCGCAATCGGGAATGGACCGGTCCCCACGACGCGGCGGCTTGCTACATGAAAGCCGCCATCGACGCGCATCGTCAGATCGTTTCGGGTGCGGCCCCTCGCGGATCGGAAGAGGAGAAAGCTCTCATCGATCTGCACAATCATTCGCTCGCCCGCTTCATCGAACTGTGGATGAAGGATCCAAGGAGAGGAACGACCAAAGTCCATCTCTTCGAGTGCGAGGGCGAGAGCTTCGAGATCACCGTGGCAGCCGACTCGACCTACCAGGCGGGATACTTCGACCAGGTCGTATCCTCCCTTTGCATCGAGGAGAAGGGCCTCGAGCGTATCACCCGCGACGGCTGGGGCGCCCCCGTCGTCGGCATCCGCAATCCTACCCCGGCACGGGCAGAGGAACTGAAGTATTTCCCGAAGAAGGGCATGCACACGCCAGCCACCCTGACGATGGATTCTCTCCGCGAGACTACCGAGTCCGGTCGCCGCGTGACCCGCGCCACCTTCTCGATCCGCAATCCTATGCTCGAGCAATCGATCACCATCGGAGGTCGCACCTTCCCTGTCGCCGCCGATTTCTCTGCACCCATGGCGGTGTTGTTGAACAAACAGAGCGAGGCCATGCTCGGACTGAAGGGCTTTTTCGACGCCAATGCCCGATCGGAGTTGGCCGGACTCTATCTTTACGAACCCTACGATCCGAATCGGATTCCGGTGCTCCTGATCCATGGACTGATCTCCGTCCCGATGATCTGGCGCGACATCATTCCGGCGATGTTGTCCGATCCGGAGATTTCCAAACGCTACCAGATGATGGTCTTCGGCTACCCGAGCGGACTACCCATCGTCGAGTCGGCCGATCTCCTGCGGGAACGTCTTTCCGAAATTCGGCACGACCTCGATCCGGATGGCAATGATCCGCTCTCCCGAAACATGGTGGTGGCTGGACACAGTATGGGCGGCATCCTGGCCCACACCCTCGTCGTAGACATGGAAGACCATCTCTGGAAGCAGTTCAACGAGAACGCGACACTCGAGCAATTGCCGATCGAGGAAGCAAAAAAAGCCGAGTTGCGCAAACTGGTCTTTTTCGAACCGGATCAGGCAGCCCGCCGTGCCGTGTATTTCTCTGCACCCCACCGGGGAGCCTACATGGCCGAGAAAGGCATCGCCGAGTCTCTGTCAAAACTGGCCAAGCTGCCCTCCCAAATGATGAGAGAATCGAGTATCCTGCTCGACCCGGCGATCAGCACCCGGCGGTCGACCGCTCTCAGGATGAGGGGCACTTATACCAGTGCTCAGTCACTCATGCCGGGGGCTCCCATGGTGGCTGCCCTCGACAAGGCACCCTATCACAAAGGGGTGATCTTTCACAGCGTCATGGGCGACCGTGGAAAAGGCGACACTCCGAACAGCTCCGATGGAATTGTCGAATACTGGAGTTCTCACCAAGCGGGGGCGGCTTCGGAATTGATCGTGCCGACCGATCACAGTTCCTACAAGGATCCCAAGGCAATCGAAGAACTGAAACGCATTCTGCGGGAACACGTCGGAATCCGTTGAAGTGCTGAGACGGTCGGACTTGGTCGCAGGGGCGAAGGGGGGGGGGCGCACGGCGATCGCTCGATCCGGCGCATCACCCGCGATTCGAAAAATCCAGACCCTGCAAAAAAATCAACTTGCGAAGAACCCCCGGCGTCGGAAGGATGGGTGGCTCTCGGCGACCGACGAACCACGTGGAAGGCGGAAACGAGGCCCATTCGCCAATGAAACAGCCCAGGCAAATCGAGCCGACTTCGCGACTGTGAAAAACCCTATTGTGCAGGAATTTGGCTAACACCTCACAAGGCTCGCTCTCCCGCATGCCCCATCTCTCCCTTTCCCATCTGAAACAGCACCTGTGTGAGGGTCAGGTCATCCCGGCGATGCCTCTCGCCCTCGAGGCTGACCGGAGCTGGTCTCCCCGCCACCAGCGGGCCTTGGTTCGATATTATTTGGAATCCGGTGCCGGAGGACTCGCCGTGGGAGTCCACACCACGCAGTTTGAAATCCGCGATCCCGCCCACCAGCTCCTCGATCCGGTCCTCTCGCTCTGTGCGGAGGAAGTCCGTTCGTGCTCGAGCGGACGGACGTTTTCACTCATCGCCGGGGTGTGCGGACCGACTGAACAGGCCCTCTCCGAGGCATCCCTCGCCCGCCAGCTCGGATATGATGCGGTGCTGCTGAGCCTTTCCGCCCTGCGGGCGTCCGACGACGAAGCGTTGCTCGAACACTGCCGACGAATTGGCGAGATAATCCCTCTGATCGGATTCTACCTTCAGCCAGCGATTGGCGGACGAACCTACGGACTCGATTTTTGGCGTGGATTCGCCGAACTCGAATCCGCCGTGGCGGTCAAGATTGCGCCCTTCAATCGCTATGCCACCCTCGAGGTGGTCCGAGCGATTGCCGAGAGCGGACGCGAAGATCTCGCCCT
>CALDKL010000883.1 GCA_937898895.1 uncultured Verrucomicrobiae bacterium
CGGGATCGATCACGGACTCTCTCGTGTTCCGATGCTCCTCGTCCTGAACAAGCCCTATGGGATGTTGTCCCAGTTCACGCAGGACCGGGAGGGTCAGGTGACGCTGGCTGCATGCGGGTTTCCTCCGGGGGTGTATCCCCTCGGCCGACTCGACCTCGACAGCGAGGGGTTGCTGCTGCTCTCCGACGAACCGGGGCTGAATTCCCGGTTGCTCGATCCGGAACAGGGCCACCTGCGGACCTATCATGCGCAGGTGGAGGGCGAGGTGACCGATGAGGCCCTCTCCCGTCTGCGGCAGGGAGGCCTCTCGATCCGGGGGCACTGCACCCGGCCCTGTCGGGCGCGTCGGATCGACCCGATTCATCCGGAGCGCGATCCCCCGATTCGTTTCCGGGCAGAGATTCCCACGAGTTGGGTGGAACTGATCCTGAGCGAAGGAAAGAACCGTCAGGTGCGCCGCATGACCGCCGCCGTCGGGTTCCCGACCCTGCGACTGATACGGGTGGGGATTGCGGGTCTCGATGGGGCTTCTCTCGATCTGCCTCCCGGCCGATGGCGCGAGTTGGCTCCGCAGGAGCGCGAACGTGTGTTCCGCGAGGAATCTCCTCCACGAGGCATGCAGGCAGGTTCCCGGCGGGCACCACGAACGCGTTCTTCCTCCGGCCATCGCAAACGTCGGGATTGATCTCGAGTGGAGGATCGTCTGCGGGCCTCGCCTCTTCCTCCAGACAAACCCATTCCTTGCATTTCCCAGGTTCTGAGAAACCTTGCCCCCCCCGACGATGCGCAGTCTCCTTCGTTCCAAAATCCACAACGCCACGGTCACCGAGGCCAATGTCGCCTATGTCGGCAGCATCACGATCGACCGCGATCTGATCGAGGCGGTGGGCCTCTGGGTGGGGGAAAAGGTGCTCGTCGTCAGTGGCACCACCGGGGTGAGGCTCGAGACCTACGTGATCGAGGGTGAACCCGGCTCGGGGATCATCGGGATCAACGGCCCTGCCGCGCATCTGGTCAACGCGGGCGAGATCGTCATCATCATGGGTTTCGAGATCACGGAGAAACCGATCCACCCGAAGATCGTGCTGTGCGATCCTCACAATCGCATCGCGGAATACCTCGACGAACGTGCCGGGATGATCGTGGGCTGAGGAAATCAGGGATTTGCCCAGAACCGAAGGACGGATTCGAGACCGATGGTGATCGTGGTGAGAATGTCAGGATCATCCGCTTGCGAGGGGGGCGGACTCACGTAGGCCGCTACGGCCGGATAGCCCGCCTGGGAAAAGGCCCGCTGATCGAGCGTCGCGGAAAGGAGCGGGGAATCCGACCCGGTAGCACCCGGTGTCGAGGTGGGGAGCGAGGTGGCTTTGGCAAACGCTGCCTGTGCCGAATCGACAAAATAGTAAGAGTCCTCGGCTCCCCAAAAGGAAAGAGTTCCTCCGTCGGGGAGGGAACCCAGTGAGTCCAGTGCAAGCATTGCGACAATGGCTTCTCCGCGGGCGCGGCAACGGTTCGCATAGAGGAGGCTACCGCTGGTGTCGGTGGGAGAAGGCACCCCGTTCACAAAGGCAGCGAAGCGAATCGTTCGTCCCTGGGGATCGCCTGCGAAGGCCCGGGCGAGTGCGACGAGGGCGGCGACTCCCGAGGCGTTGTCCTTGCCGCCCGCATCGCCGGAGATCGTGTCGTAATGGGCTCCGACCACGATGATTTCCTTGCGTCGGTCGCGCCCGGGCAGTTCCACGATGAGGTTGCGCACCTCGCGCCCGCCCAGTTCGAAGACGTGGCGCTCGACGAGATAGCCGAGGTTCGCGGGTCCGACAGTCGATTCAAACCAAAGGGCGGCGCTTTCCAGAGACGCGGGTTTGTCAGGATTCCGTTCGCCGATGCGATGGGAGAGCATGTCGAGGGAGCGCGAGAGATCCTCGCGCGCCACGGGCCGCCGCTTCAGCGAGGCGGTCTCGAGTCGGATCGCTTCGTTCGGATCCGTCGGGATGGTCTTGGCCCGTTCGTGGGAGACGAACATCGCGCCGACTCCGAGGGCGAGAAGGCCGGCCGGGAGGGCGATGAGGAGAAAGCGGATGAGGGCACCTTCTTTCATACTCGTGGGATCAGTATCGGGGTATCTCCGCATCGATCTCGCGCGACCAGAGATCGATTCCCCCGGCGAGGCTCCAGGTGAGGCGCCGACCGCGTTCGCGGAGAAAGAGAGTGGCGTGCATCGAGCGCATCCCGTGGTGACAATAGACGACGACGGGACGGGGGTCGTCTCCGCCGAGAAGTTTCCGAGTCGCCTCTTCGGCGAAGCGGGAGAGGGGAATCCACTCGGCTCCTTCGATTCGGCAGAGGGCGACCTCGTCGCTCTCGCGGCAGTCCACCAGGCGGATCTCCGGCGACGCCGGATCCTCGCGCAGCCTAGCGAGCGAAGAAGGAGTGATTTCGCAAGTGTCAGGGGAGGGGAGCATGAATGGTCGCCGGGGATACGCGAAGTTTGAAAAGAAAAAGTCGGAGGGATGGAGTAAGGGAGGGAAGGAGAATTGGCAAATGACGAAACAACGATTGCTTTGCTTTTGGGCGGCGGCGGGTGCTTTTTTGGGAGGCGCCGGAACGATGGGGGCGGCGCCGCGACCCAATGTGGTGCTGATACTCGCAGACGACTTGGGGTGGGCGGACCTGCCCTGTTACGGGAATCGCTTCCACGAGACTCCTTCCCTGGATCGCCTCGCCCGCGAGGGGATGCGCTTCACGCAATGGTATTCGGGGGCGGTGTGTTCGCCGACGCGGGCGAACCTGCAGAGCGGTCGCCACGAAGCCCGCTACGGCATCACCCAACACATTCCCGGACACCGACGGCCCTATGCCAGGCTGATCGATCCCGTCGTGCCCTCGCACTTGCCCCTCGAGGTCGAGACCTTTGCAGAGCGGCTCGGTGGAGCCGGTTATGCGACGGGCTATTTCGGGAAATGGCATCTCGGAGGCAAGGGCTACGGCCCGGGCGAACAGGGGTGGCAAATCGTCGAGGAACGGAAGGGTCATGATGCGCCCGCATCGGTGGCCGGGGGCAAGAGGGTGCGCACGGCCGCCGATCTCACCGGGAAGGTCGTCGCCTTCATCGAAGAACATCGCGGGCTTCCGTTTCTCGTCCAGCTTTCCCATCTCGCCGTGCATCTGCCGCTCTCGACAAGACCGGAGTTGTTGGAAAAATACCAGACCAGGCCCGCGATGCCCGGTTTTCCGAGTCGTCCCGACTACGCCGGGTTGCTGGAGGAACTCGACGAGAGCGTCGGCGGAGTCCTCGCTGCCCTGGATCGGCTCGGGCTCGCGGAGAACACCCTGGTGGTGTTTGTTTCAGACAACGGCGGTCTCGTCCACGACCAGGGAGGACAAATCTATACGTCGAATGCACCGCTGCGGGGCGAAAAGGGAACGCTCTACGAGGGCGGCATCCGCGTGCCCGCAATCCTGCGATGGCCAGGGCAGATCCCGGCCGGGGCGGTGTGCTCGACTCCGGTGGGGACGATGGATCTGCATCCGACTTTTCTCGAGCTTGCGGGCGTGGCTCGACCGAGTGATGGGGCGGTCCTGGATGGGGTCAGTCTGCTTCCCCTCTTCCACAATCCGCAGACCGCATTTGCCCGCGAGACCCTTTTCTGGCACCTGCCGCACTATCACCACAGCACTCCGGCTTCGGCCATTCGCAAGGGGGATTGGAAGCTGATCGAGTTTTACGAAGAGAGCAGATACGAACTCTACGACCTCGCAGCGGACGCAGGGGAGACCACCAATCGGGCCGCCGAGAACCCTGACAAAACAACTGAACTGGCGGCAGATCTCGCGAGGTGGCGACGCGAGGTCGGGGCGAGGATGCCAGTGACGAACCCCGAATTCGATGCGGCAAGGGCGGGAGAACTGGGGAAGGGCCGAAAGGGCAACGGAGATTGACTCAGAGCCATCCCTTTCGTTTGAAAAACCAATAGGGCAGCAGCGCCGAGAGGATCATCATCGCAATGGCGAAGGGATAGCCGGAATGCCACTCCAGCTCCGGCATAAACCTGAAATTCATCCCATAGATCGAGGCGACGAGCGTCGGCGGGAGAAAGACGACGGCGGCGACCGAGAAGATCTTGATGATTCCATTCTGCTCGATGCCGATCATGCCGAGAGTGGCATCGAGGAGGAGGGTGATTTTCCCGGAGAGGAATCCCGCGTGATCGCCGATGGAATGAATATCGCGCGTGATGGTCTTGAGCCGGGCGCGCTGCTCTTCGGTGCCATCCGCTCGCACGATGTGCTGGGCGTAATAGCCGACGACCCGGTCGAGGGTCATGAGGCTGTCGCGAATGTCCGAGATGAGGTCGCCGGTGCGGCCGATGGTTTCGAGGTGGGCGCGGTGCTGCTGGGCGCGTTTCGGACTCGACCCGGAGGTCTGGAAGATGCCCTGCGATACCGGGGTCACGGTGCGCCCGGCTCGTTCAATGACATCCGCGAGACGGTCGACGACTGTTTCGAGCAGGGCGAGGAAAACCGTTTCGCCAGAATGCCCGGCGATGGGGACCCGCGTCGCGCGATTCGCGAACAAGGCAAAGGACTTTGGGTCGTGGTAGCGGATCGTGACAAGGCGATGGGCGGCGAGGACAAAGGTCACGGGACCCGTTGTTGCACGTTCCCCCTCGGTGTTCGCGGGGAGTTGGGCGGTCATAAAGAGGCCGCCATCCTCCTCATAGAGACGGCTCGATATTTCGATCTCCTCCATGTCCTCCTTCGTGGGGAGGCCGATGCCGAGGACTTTTTCGAGTTCCATTTCTTCCTCTCGCGTCGGCGAGATCAGGTCGATCCAGACAGCCGAGCGCAGATCATCCGTCTCGGCGAGGCGACCCTGGTGGAGGAGGTAGGATTTTTTCATGGGCGCGATGTTCGGATCAATCCGGAGTCTTCTCCGCCGTCTCCATCGCCACCCAGAGGAGCAGGGCCGCGCCCATGAGCAGGCGATACCAGGCAAAGCCGTGGAAGGTGTGGCTCTGCACGAAACGGATGAGCCATTTCACGACGAGGAAGGCGGAGAGCGCAGAGACGATCGTGCCGAGTGCAATCAGAGACCAGTTTTCCTTGCCGGCCTCGCCATCGCGGATCACGGAGAGGGTCTCGAAGGCACCTGCGGCGAGGAGGGTGGGGACCCCGACGAGAAAGGAAAACTCTGTCGCCGCCGGGCGGGCCGCTCCGATGGCCATAGCGATGAGGATGCTCGCGCCGGACCGCGAGGTGCCGGGAAACACCGCCGCGAGGATCTGTGCGAGTCCGACGGCCACGGCGACGCCCCAGCCGATCCGGTCTTCTCCCTCGTGATGTTTCCGCCACGCCTCGACACCAAAGATGACAAACGCTCCGAGGAAGGTCGCCCAGGCCACCGGGGTGACCGTTTCCGGGAGCCCGATGTCGAGCTTCTTGATGAGCACTCCCCCCACCGCCGTCACGACAAAGGCAGTGGCGAGTTTTGCGAGAAAATCGCGGGTCTCGCGTTCGCCGAGAGTGGTGGCGAGCCGCTTCACCCGTCCTGAAAAGACCGCGATCACCGCGACGACGGCACCGCTCTGGATGACGATGGAGAATAGATCGGACTGACGGGGAAGCCACCCGAGGTTTTGCGGGATGAGAAGGTGTCCGGTCGAAGAAATGGGAAGAAACTCGGTGATTCCCTCGATGAGACCGAGAAGGATGACGGCGACCCAGGCAGGCAGTTCCATAAAAAAGCGGTTCCTTTCTTCGTCGCGGACCCTGCGGAAATCAATTGATTTGCACGGACTCCGATCGATCCCGAGGCACCGTTCTCGCCGCTTGATTCGGCGCTGATTCCGGCGATTCTTGCGCCTCGCATGGACGGAATCCGGAACGCCTTCATCCTCGGGGCCGGTCTCGGCACGCGGCTGCGCCCCCTGACCGAGGCGTTGCCAAAGCCGCTCGTTCCGGTGTGGAATCGCCCCCTCATCACCTGTGCCTTCGATCACCTCATCCACGATCTCGGGATCACTTCGTTTGCGGTGAACACCCACCATTGTCCCGCTGCGTATGAGGTCGCCTTTCCGGAAAATCGATACCGCGACAGGCCTCTTCTCTTTCGTCACGAACCGGTTCTTCTCGACACGGCGGGCGGTCTCGACAACCTGCGCGACTGGTTGCCTCGGGAGGAATCGTTCCTCGTCTACAATGGCGACATCCTCACCGATCTGCCGCTCTCGGCTGCGGTGGAGCAGCATCGGCGCAGTGGCGATCTCGTCACGATGGTGCTGCGCATGCAGGGCGAGGAGTTGCGCGTGGGGTTCGATCCGGATCGGAGCGCCGTCGTCGATCTGCGCGGAGTGCTCGCACCGGACTGGCCGCTGCGTTTTCAGTTCACCGGAATCTATGTCGTCTCTCCGCAATTCCTCGATGTGTTGAGTCCCGGAAAAATCGAGTCGGTCGTGTTTCCGATGCTCGAGGTGATCCGCAGCGGAGGCCGCATCGGCGGCATTGTCATCGACGAAGGCTCGTGGAGCGATCTGGGCGAACGGAATGCCTACCTCGATGCCCTCGATGGATTTGCCGCCGGGTTTCCCCGATACCGATCACGAGAGGAGTCTGCTGCTCTCCGCATCGCCCCCGATGCCCTTATCGGAGAGGGAGTCCGCCTCGATGGAATGAGTTCGGTTGGACGCGGTGCGGTGATCGGGGCCGGGGCCGTGCTCGAGCAATCGGTGGTCTGGGAGGGGGCGACGGTGGCAGCAGGAGCGCACCTCCGCCGCGTCGTCGTCCGAAGCGGAAGGACGGCGGCGGGAGCCATCGAGGATGTCGATCTCTGAGCGCGACGAGAGACCTGTATCGGGAGAGCGGCTTTTTTCCGAAAAAAGCGATAACAATTTTCCGTCCTGGCACGTCTATCGCTTGGTAAACGGTCACAAATCGATTACCTGTACCCAACGTCCCAGCCTTGGAAAAGATCGACATCCCTCGTAAAACGGTCTACCGGCTTTCGCTTTATCAGCGCTGCCTGCAGAGGCTCCGTGAACAAAAGGTAGAGACCGTGTCGTCGGAAGATCTCGCCCGCTCCGCCGGAGTGAAGCCGACCCAGCTCCGCAAGGACCTCGGCCACGTCGGGCAATTCGGCACCCGCGGTCTCGGCTACAGCGTGAAAACGCTCTTCGATGCGATCTCCGGAGTCATGGGGATGACCATGCTCCATCCTGTCGTCATGGTCGGCGTGGGCAATCTCGGCTCAGCACTTCTCCGCTACAGCGGATTCCGCAAGGAGGGATTTGAGATCATCGCCGCCTTCGATGCCGCACCGGCTCATGTGAAGGCGACCACCGACCAGATGGGGGTGCCCGTCTACCATGTCCGCGACCTGGGCAAGTATGTCAGCCAGCACGGGGTGCGCATGGCCATCATCGCCGTGCCCGAGGCGGCGGGGCAGCAAGTCGCCGATGTCCTCGTCGCCGCCGGGGTGCAGGCCATTCTCAATCTTTCCCCCGCCGTGCTGAACCTGCCCGATGATGTCGTCGTGAATCAGGTCGATCTCGCGGCGGAACTGCGCAGTCTCAGCTTTTTTGCGACCTGAGACCCGCCACGGTATCCATGGTACGGAAGCCCTTCGCCGAGGTGCCCTACGAGGGGGAATTTTCGTTCGCCGACACGCTCCAGTCGGGACAGATCTTCCATTGGCAAGCGCTTGCCCTCGAGGGACGCTCCGGCTTCGCCGGATGTATCGGCGACGGTCCGCCTGCCTTCGCCTTTCAGGAGCCGTCCGGTCGTTTTCTCACCTTGTCAGGCGATGAAGAGCGGGTCGCCCGCTACTTTGGACTCGATCACTCGAGCGAGCAGGTCCACGCCCATTTTCCGGAGGACGATCCTGTCCTGCGAGAAGCGATCGCCTTTTGTCCCGGCATTCGTATCGCCCGGCAGCCGCTCTGGGAATGTCTTGCCACCTTCATCACCTCTTCGATGAAACAAGTCGCGCACATCCGCGCGATTTCCCTGACCCTGCGCGAGCGCTTCGGCGAGGAGCACCCCTTCGCGGGGCGGCGATTTCATTCCTACCCGCATCCCCATGTCCTCGCCGCCGTCGGTGAGGAGACCTTGCGCACTTGTGCCCTCGGCTATCGGGCGAAATCGCTCTGCCTCGCCGGCCAGGCCGTTGCCACCGGGGAAATCGACCTTGCCGCCGTGGCTGCGGAGGAATCCCTGGTGATCGCTCGTGCGGAATTGCAAACGCTTCACGGGGTGGGGGAGAAGATCGCAAACTGCGCCCTCCTTTTTGGAGCGGGGCGCTGGGACGCCTTTCCCATCGACGTCTGGATCGAGCGCATCCTGCGCCAGCTCTATCGCAAGCGGCTCAGGGGCGCAAAGTTGCAAGCCTGGGCCGAGCAGCACTTTGGTCCGCACGCGGGATACGCTCAGCAATACCTCTTTCATTTTGCGAGGAAAACGCTTTACTAGCCCGCAATTCTCACACCCCTTCTGCTGCGACTTGCTGCGCCGCGTCTCGCAACGAAAGACTTAGAGAAATGCGGGCTAACCCGCGCGGAAACCGATGTCGGACTCACAAAAGATGCTTACCAGTGTGTCGGGGGCGTTTGTCGTGCACCTCCTGCTCCTTCTGCTTGTCGTGGTCCTGCCCCGCGCCAATTCGGCGGCCTCCGCCGCCGCACTGAACCGCGCTGCGAAAAGTCCCCGCGAAGTCACAGTGGACATGGGCGAACTCATGAAACGACTCGAGCGCGAACGCTCCGAGACGGAGCCGGAGAAGC
>CALDKL010000884.1 GCA_937898895.1 uncultured Verrucomicrobiae bacterium
TCGGAACGGTGCTATACGTGGCAATGGGCTGGCTCGTCTGCATCGCTTTCAAGCCACTCGTCGAATCCGTCAGCCCGGCGGGAATCGCCTGGCTCGTTGCGGGCGGACTCTGCTACACGGGCGGCGTCGGTTTTTATTTGAAGCGGAGCCTTCGTTTCGGCCATTTCATCTGGCATCTGTTTGTGATGGCTGGCAGCCTCTGCCACGTTATTGCGGTCATCGTGGGGGTGTTGGAGGCGAGGGTTCCCGTCTGAGGAAGAGAGGATGGCTATGTCTCTGGTCGAGTTTTTTGCGGGCAAGCGGATTCTCCTCACCGGCGCGACCGGGATGTTGGGAAAGGCGCTCGCAGAGAAGATTTTGCGGGATCTTCCTGATGTCGGGGCCTTGATCCTGCTTGTCCGATCTGACGAGAAGGCATCCGCGAGTGATCGCGTGGCCCGGGAGATCGTGGATGGAGATTTGTTCGATCGGCTTCGCGGTGAACTCGGAGCGGACTTTTCCGAGCGAATCTCTGCGAAGATCCGTGTTCTCTCCGGGGACCTGCGCCAACCCGACCTTGGCCTCGGACGGGAGGGCTATGCGAGCCTGTGCCGCGAAGCCGACGGAGTGATCAACTGTGCGGCTTCGGTGAAATTCGATGAGAGTCTCGATGCAGCCTTGGCGACGAATGTGGCGGGAGTTTCCCGGCTCCTCGAATTCGCGAGGGATGCAGGCGCATTTTTCGTCCAGGTTTCGACAGCCTATGCGACCCGCCGGAACGATGGGGAGGTTGCCGAAGACCTTGAGGTCTCAGGATCATCGCTCGAGGACGAATTGACGGAACTCAACGAACTCGCCAACCGAGAGGTCTCCCGACTGGTTCAGGCCGGAAGAGAGGTGGCGCGTCGGCGCGGTTGGATCGATGTTTACACCTACTCCAAGCACCTCGGTGAGCGGGTCATTTTCGAACGGGCGGGCGATGTGCGTTGTGCGATTGTCAGGCCTTCGATCATCGAATCAACTTTGGTCGACCCGCTTCCTGGATGGATCGAGGGATTGAGAATGGCCGATCCCGTTTTCGTGGCGACAGGGAGGGGACTCACCTCGTTTCCGATGGTGCCGGATGCGGTGATCGACCTCATCCCCCTCGATTTCGTTGTTCGAGCAACGCTCTCCGCCTGCCGCGCAGCAGCCGGAAACGATGGATGCCCATTGTTCTTTCACGCAGCGAGCGGGGATTCGAATCCTCTGATGCAAAATCGAATGATCGCCGACGTTCTCTCCTTCTACGCAGAACGGGCCGGGGCGGCTGCTGGATTTCCCAGGTGGACTTCCCCCCCCATTGATCGATTTCGGACGAGATTGGCCCGTCGCATTCGAAGACTCGAAAGGCTTGTAGGATGGACGAAACCGCTGGAGGGGAGCCGCTGGTTCCGCCGGATGCGGCGGAGATTGCGCCATCGCTTGCACGTCGCGAAGGGAGTTCAGCGTCTGCTCTCGCACTATGGAGATTACCTCCAGTTGCGTTGTCGATTCCGCACGGAGTCGACGGCTGCCCTCCACGCGGCCTTGTTGCCCTGGGAAGTCGAGCGTTTCGGCTTCGATCCGACGGAGATCGATTGGACGGAATACCTCTGCGGAATTCACCTTCCGACCCTTTGGAAGGGGAGGGGAGCGGGCATCGGCGGTGCGCTTTTCAAAGAGGCGGCTCTTTCGCAGGAGGCAATTCCATTGCAAATGGACACGCGTTCCTCACCAGACCGACGAGCTGCTCGATTGTTTCGGTCGGTGTCTCCAGGCTGATCGGCAGGTAGAGGAGATGTCGGAATGCCTCCAGGGTTGTCAGTGGAGCGAGGTTCTCTCTTCCAGGCGGAGCATCGACGGGGGCCAGACTGGACGTTGCCCGCGTAGCATCGATCCCCCGGGCAAAAAGTAAGGCCTGCAATGCGACCGGATCGCGTACGAGGATGGGAAAAATCCAGTGTGTCCGGGCCAGGGAAGCCCCTCCAGGACATTGCCCTTCGTGCAGGGACTTTTGCACGGCTTCACCGAGGGCAGCACGCTGAAGGATGCGTTGGGGAGGATAGGTCGCGACGCGATAGCGGACCTGTTCAACGAGGGCTCCGCAGGGACGACGACGGATGCGATCCAGGAAGGGGCCGTTGCGGAAGCTTCGTGCCACACCCGTGATAATCTCGTCGTGGTCCTTCCCGAAAAGTCGGATCAGGCGCACGAGAATCGGATACACCTGCCGATGGAGGAGGCCTTTGAAGAAGGCGAAACGAAGGAGGCGCATTGCGTATTCGGAGGTCCCTTGGATCGGCCAGGATCGATGGAGCGCATCGGCCCGCTCTCGCATTTCCGGATCGTTGAGGATCAATACTCCGCCCCCGAGCGCTGTGGCTGTCTTGATCGGGCCGAAACTGAAAAGCACTGCATCACTGTGAGGATTCCCCCGGAATCCGGCACCGGAAAAGGCCTGGGCGCAGTCTTCGATCACAAAGAGGCGGTGACTCCGTGCAAAACGGATCACCGTATCCATATCCGCCAGTCCACCAAAAAGATGGGCGATGAGAATGGCTCTCGTTTGCGGGGTGACGGCACGGAGCAGGCTCGCTTCGGTCACGGACGCGGTTGCCGGATCGAGATCCACGGGTACCGGGATGAATCCGTGCGCGCGGAGGATGCGCGGCATGTCGGGGATCGTCAGGGCAGAGACGAGGATTTCGCTCCCCGGCTCGATTCCGGCCACGGAGAGGCAGAGATCGAAGGCACTGCGTGCGGAGAGGCAAAAAATTTCCTTCTTCTCGAAAACATGGCCGGGGGTCGTTTGGGCGCAAGCTGTGCAGGCAGCGAGAGCGTGGGCGAGATCGCGCCAGGTGAAGTCGAGATGTTTTCGCGGAATCACGAGAAGGAAGAGAGGTCGTGGTCAGGGAAAGAAAGAGGAAAAAGATCGTCGTCGCCCTCCTTCGGGGGGAGGAGTTTGCCAGGGTTGCAGAGATCCTCCGGATCGACTGCCTCCTTCAAGCCTCGGAGCAGCGCCATTGCGGTCTCGCCCAGAGCCCGGCGTATCCACGGGCGATGCTCATACCCCACTGCATGGTGGTGCGATAGTGCCGCCCCGTGACGGATTAGCAACTCGATGGCGAGAGACTTCGTCTCAAAATACTGTTCCGTCGCCCTTCCTTCCTCCCGCAGTGAGGCGAAGGTGAAATAGAGGCAGGCACCCGCCTGGTAGGTATGCGAGAGATGGCATCCGACATAGCCTTCGTGGCCCGAGCGGAGGAAATGGGCGTGCAGCGTCTCCTTCATCGCGCGGCAGAGCGACTCGACCTCGCTCCAGACGACACTTGTCTCCACGACATCGACCATGCCACCACGGACCATCAGCGCGTCGCGCAGATAGGGATAATCGTATCGGCCCGCATACCAATGCTCGCCCGACGAGGTCCCGAGATCGATCCCGCCGCAGCTCTTCACGATTCGGGAAAATTCCTTTCGCCGCATTGCGATCTCCCGAGGCGATCCTTCGAAACCCACGATCAGGGCGCAGGCGGTCTCGAAGTGGAAGTTCCGAGTGTATCGCAGCCATTCTTTCCCGATCTGCTGGACGAGGGCCTTCGTCCCTTTTCGTCGTGGTTTCATCGCCACTCCCAGGTGGGTTTCCTCGGGGCAGGAGAGGCGCATCGTCGAGACCGGGATCCCCAACTGGGCGCAATCCCGGAGTAAGGCGACGCCACTCGCGAAATCCGGAAGGAGCAAGCCCCGATGTTCTCGCCCCATGAGCCGATGAAGCCGCATCGTCGCCTCCGTGAGGATGCCGAGCACGCCCTCGGATCCGACTGCGATTTGATTCAAGTCCGGCCCCGTAGCAGCCTTCGGCACGGACGGAGTGCGCAGGGTTCCGCGGGGTGTGACGAGGGTCAGTGAGAGGACCATGTCCTCGATTCGTCCCCAGCGGTCCGACTGCATCCCGGCCGAGCGCGTCGCGAGCCAGCCGCCGAGGGTGGAGTGTTCAAAGGAATCGGGGAAGTGACCGAGGGTGAAGCCTTCCCGGTTCAGCGATTCCTCCAGTTCGGGCCCGAGAATGCCGACCTCGATCCGGGCGGTCAACGATACCGCATCGATGGACAGGACGCGGCGCATTCGGCGCAGACTCACCGTGGCGATTGTGCCCGCGAGCGAGGGACTCGCCTCGACCCCGCCGACGATATTCGTACCGCCACCAAAAGGAATTACTTTCACGCCGTGTTTGGCCGCGATGCGCAGGAGGGTCTCCACCTCATCGTGACAGCCGGGAAAGACCACGAGATCGGGTGGTCGCGTTGCTTCTCCGGCGAAGGAACGGAGCAGGTCGCGGTAGCTTTTTCCATAGCAATGGAGCAGCCTCATTTCTCGATCCGTTCGAATCCATTCGGGGGCAAGGACGGCTTGCAGGTCTGCGAGAAAGGCCTCGCTGAGCCGGGGAGGAGGTATCGCAATCGAGTCGGGATTGACGAGCGGCTTCGCCTCGAAATCCTCCAGACCTGTGACGCGAGTGATGAATTTGCAGAGATCGGGTTTGTCGGCGAGGGTAAATTCCTTTCCCGGATGCCCCCAGCCTGCGAATTTCAGAGGGGTCATGGGGCGAGTAGATTGTCGATCCGCTTCATCAGGAGGGGCAGCAACAGGCTGCGGTCTCTCGATCCGGCGGCCTCTTGGACAAGGTCATCGAAGGCAATGGGCGGGCCGAAGGCGATCCGAACTTCCGGGCGGCCTTTGAAGAGTCGATCCATGCCTTTGAGCGCGACAGGCACGATCACCGCTCCGCTGCGTTCTGCGAGGAGGAGGACGCCGCCTTTCGCGGGATGTCGCCTGCCACCCGGCAGAGGGACTCGGCTCCCCTGCGGATAGAGTGCGACCAATTCCCCTTGTTTCAGCACCTGCATTGTTTCGCGAATCGCTGCAAGATCGGGCGAATTCCGCTCCAGGCCGATGACCTGGAGGTGCCGGAAGATCCACCCGAGGACGGGCACCTCGAACATTTCCGACTTCGAGAGAAAACGCACCGGTCTCGGAACCCAGGCGACCAGGGTTGCAGGATCCCAGTAGCTGATGTGGTTGCCCGCCAGAATCGCCGCGCCACTCTTGGGGATGTGCTCGATTCCGGTGACGGTCCGGCACCGCGTCAGAAGCAGGGCGAGCAGGCGGGAGGCAAGCCTCACCAGGCGGTAGGAGAGCGACATGGGCGACCGCCCCGATTAGCTCGGTATCCTCGTTTCGTCAAGGTGGTGTGTGGCTCGGCCCCGAAGCAAATCCGTCTTGACCCGCCTGCCATTATCGCATCCTCTCTATCGGACTCGTTTTTCCCCGATGTATCCTCGCCTTTTCGGTCATCCCTATCTCAACACCTTCGGTGTCTGCATAGTCCTGGGGCTCGTCGCTTGTTTTGTGATAGGAAGGCATTTCGCCAAGGTCAGGAACGTTTTACCCGGATGGGCCGATTTTGCGGAGGGAAATGCCTACCTCGCGATTGTCGTTGGAGCGATTGTCTCCTTCGTTGCTCAAGCGTGGTTCTTCTATCGAGAAGATCCCATGTCGGGATTCCGAGTTTCTCTCTCCGCGACGTTCATCAGTGGTCTGATCGGAGGAGTGGCCTCCTACCTTGCGGGGTATTTCGCCTACGGCAGGCGCCATTTCGGACCGAGGCTGGTCGAAGTTTGTGCGATTGCCCCTGTATGTATCACCATCGCCCATGCCTTCGGTCGATTGGGCTGCTTCTTTGCTGGTTGTTGCTACGGCAAGCCCACCGACTCGTTTCTCGGGATCAGGTTTCCGCACCTCATTCGCCCCGTTCATCCCACCCAACTCTATGAGTCTGTCTTTCTCTTCACACTCTTTGGCATCCTCTACTATCTCGTTTTTCACCGCAGGTTTTCGCAGGGATTCGCTCTCTACCTGTTCGCATACGGGGTCTTCCGATTTTTCATCGAGTTTCTTCGCGGCGACCACCGGGGTGCCTTTCTGGGGGGGCTCAGTCCCTCGCAGCCCCTCGCCATTGCCCTCGTGCTCGGGTCCCTGGTGGCCTGGTTCGCCGTCGCACACATGCTGAAGGGCTACCGAAACAATGCATCCCTGCCGAATAAAATCGACCTCTGAAGCAAAGCGGGGATCGCAAAAAATCCAGGTTTGGGCTTGCCATCTCCCCCTCTCGCCATCGATACTCTGACCCGAAATCCACTCATCTCTCCACATGACGACTCATTCAGACGCGCAAGCTGCTACTGTGCCTTTCTCGCGAGTGCGAGCCCTGATCGCCTCGGTCGCCTTTCCGGTCATCGTCGGCGTGTTCTGCGCTTGCGAAGATCCGCCAGGGATCCAGAATCCGACAGTCGCAAACCTCACTGCCACCACGGTGACGCTGGGGGGGGAGGTCATCGCCGACGGGGATACACGCGGAATCGTCTATTCCCGGGTGGTCGACGATCCCATGCCCACCTATGGGGAAGACGGTGCTGTCGATGATTTGGTCTTCGCCGAAGTGGACGATTTGGAGGGGAATGGCGTGTTCGCGATCGATATCACGGGCCTGGAACCTGGCACAGACTACGTCTTTCGCGTCTGGAGCGAGAACAAATACGGAGTGGGGCATTCCGTAGCGACGACTTTCACCACGCCCGCCGGGGTCGGTGGCGGTAAGAAGTTGGGCGTCGACGGCAAAGAGGTTCGGGCCATTGCCGTCCAAGCTGACGGGAAGATCCTTGTCGGCGGAAATTTCGACAGCATCGCGGGAGAGCCGTGCCTGAACATCGCCCGCCTCCATCCGGACGGTTCCTTCGACTACTCCTTCACTGCCGAAATCGACCAGCCCGACTATGGCGCACAAGTCAATGCCATCGCCGTGCAGGAGGACGGGAAGATCGTCGTGGGTGGTTACTTTGACCACATCAACGGGGAGAGGTCGACGACGACGAACGTTTGTATTGCCCGCCTCAATCCCGACGGCACCCGCGATACCAGTTTCGTGGCAACTACGAACTACGGCGTCGTCCGCTCGATCGCGATCGACGAGGACGGCACGATTCTCGTCGGGGGCATTCTCGTGAGCGTCAACGGATTCACGAAGTTTCCTCACCTTGTCCGCTTGTTCGACGACGGCACGATCCATCCGGCCTTCAACCCTGGTCCGACCAACCTCGGTCCGGATCTGTTTGTCGATTCCATCCAGATACAGGAGGATGGGAAAATCATCCTCGC
>CALDKL010000885.1 GCA_937898895.1 uncultured Verrucomicrobiae bacterium
CGATACTCCCGGCTACGCTCCGGCGTGGATTCTGCGGGCGGGCTTTGCCCTCAATGAAAGCCGGGCAAAAGAGGCGCGTGAATACTATGATCGCGGCATCGGGCTGGATCCGACGGTGAAAAACGAGGATCTGCTCAAGCGGATTCGCCAGGCTGGCGGTCATCGCGCCATTGAGGAGGGACGTGGAGCGATTCCGCAGAAGGGTGGGGATGGAATGGCCAGTGCCTTTCTCGATCCCGAGTTCGAGGAGGACGATTTTGGCGACGAATTTGACGATGCGGATTTGGAGATCGAGTTCGAGCAACGTCCCGACATCAACTTCGACCGCGTCGGCGGGATGGCGTCGGTGAAGGAAGACATCCGCATGAAGATCCTCTATCCCCTGGAGAATCGCGAACTCTTCGAGGCCTACGGCAAAAAGGCGGGGGGCGGCGTGCTCCTCTATGGACCGCCGGGTTGCGGAAAGACGCTCATCAGTCGAGCCACGGCCGGGGAGATTCAGGCGAATTTCCTCACCGTGGGCCTTCACCAGATCCTCGACATGTGGCTCGGAAAATCCGAAGAAAAGCTGCACGAGATTTTCGAACTGGCGCGCCGTAAGGCTCCGTCGGTGTTGTTTTTCGATGAAGTCGACGCCCTCGCTGCGGATCGCAAGGATCTGCGAACCTCGGCGGGGCGGACCCTGATCAATCAATTCCTCGCCGAGCTGGACAGCGAGTCTTCGAAGAACGAAGGAGTTCTCGTGTTGGGGGCGACCAACGCTCCCTGGCATCTCGATTCCGCTTTTCTTCGTCCGGGGCGCTTTGATCGGCTCATTTTTGTGCCACCGCCGGACGAGGGGGCCCGCGAGGAGATCATCCGCCTCATGGCGGACGGCAAACCCGTCGCGGGTCTCGATCCCCTCGCGCTCGCAAAAAAGGTGAAGGATTTTTCCGGCGCGGACCTCAAGGCCGTCTTCGATCAGGCCATCGAGGGAGCCCTTGCCGAGGCGATGCGCTCCGGCAAGATTGTTCCCGTCACCCAGAAGGATCTGCTCCATGCCGCGAAGAACGTGAAACCCAGCACCCGCAAGTGGTTCGAAAGCGCGAAGAACTACGCTCTCTATGCAAACCAGAGCGGTTTCTACGACGACATTCTCTCCTATCTCGGCATCCGGAAGTAAGTCTCTCCGGCGATGCTCCGAACTGACTTTGTATGAGTGAACTTGCTCACGGACTCCTCCTTCAGGAACAGGGTCGGCTCGAAGAAGCCGAGTCCTGTTTCTATGGCGTCCTCGCTCGCGATCCGGACAATGATTTTGTCCATTCCCGCCTTGCCCTTTGTCAGATGCGGCAGGAGGGCAAACGCAAGATGGCTCTCTCGAGTATCGATACCGCGATCCGTCTGCGGGCCGATGCGCCTTTTTACCACAGCCTGCGCTCGCTCATCCTCTCCGAATTGCATCGGGGCCGCGAGGCGATCGAGTCGGCGGAGCGAGCCATCGCCGGAGCCCCCGACGACGCACTTTCCCTCGCGGCAATGGCTGCTGCCTACTGCTCTCTCGATCGATGGGCGGAGGCGGAGCAATGGTGTCGCCGCGCTCTCGCCGTCGATCCGGATCACGGGATGGCGGCGAACCTGCTCGCTCACGCCCTGCGCCTCCAGGGAAAAAGCGAACTCGGTGCAGATGCGGCCGCGCGGCTCCTCGAGGCCGATCCCGAAGACAGTCTCGCCCATGTCAACGCCGGCTGGAGCGCCCTGCAGCGGCACGATCGCATCCAGGCGGAAATCCATTTTCGCGAAGCGCTCCGGCTCGATCCCGAATCGGACGCCGCACGCGAGGGCTTGATCGAGTCGTTCCGCGCCCGGTCGGTTTTCTATCGCGCCTACCTGTCCTATTGCTTTTTTATGCAGCGTTTCACGGCAGGGCGGCAGTGGCTCATCATTGTCATCATGCTGGTGGGCTACAATCTGCTGCGGCGCTCTCTGGAAACGATTCATCCCGCGTACGCCGCGATCTTCGCACTGCTCTGGCTGGGGCTGATTCTCTGGGTCTGGCTCGCCCCTGGCATCGGGAATTTCCTCATTCTCCTCGACCGCTGCGCCCGTTTGGCGCTGAAGCGGGGGGAACGATATCAGGGGCTCGCGGTTGGCGGTGGCCTGCTCCTGGGGATCCTCGGGGGAGTGATCGGCTATTTCGCCGAATCCCTGCCTGTCCTCCTCGGCGGGGCGGGGCTGATCGCCTCGACAGTGCCGGCCGCCCTCGCCTTCGACAACGAATCGCGGGCGGGACGTGTCGTGTTTGGTTCGATCACGGCCTTCTGCTATCTCGCAACGGTCTCCGTGGTTGGGATCGAGGCGGTCCGCACCACGTCCTCGGGTCTCAGCCCGCTGACGGCGCTGCTCGGAGGATTGTGTCTCCTCGGGGCCATCGCCTGCACCTGGCTCGGCAATATCCGCGCTCTGCGACGAGGCAGCGAGTGAGGGGGGGCTCAGCGGTTTCCGTAGGCGGCTACGATTCCGAGATAGTGAGCGCGAAAGTGGCCGGACAACTCGCGCTCGAGCCGGACCTGGGCGACCTTGTCACTGTTCTTCAGGGCCGGGACGATTGCCTTCATCACCGCCTCGTAAGAGATCGGAGTGATCTCCTCGAACCGGGCGACCCCGTCGGCGGGCAGGCCTGCGGCGAGGAGGGCCTCCCAGGCGCGGTGTTGCTCCTCCTGCGGGTCCATGCAGGCCGCGCGAATGACGAGGCGCAGCGGGGCAAAGAGCGAACCGGTCCACTCGGGGTGATAGGTGAACCCCGCCGCCGCCACGTAGGGATCGAAGTCCGGATCGGTCATCCGGGACACGTTGCCTTCCTCGTAGAAGTCGCGCCGAATCGGAGGGCGGCGCAGGGCATAGCGAGTCGGTCCGCCCGGAGTGCCGACCTGATAGTTCCACAGCTTCTGGCCTTCCGGCGAGAGCACAAATTCGATGAAGCGGTGGGCCAGCTCGGGATGAGGGGCACCGCGGAGCATTCCGACAGGGTCGGCCCCGATCGAGGTTCCGGCTTTCGGCATGACAAATTCGATGCGCGATTTTCCCGTGGTCGGATCCCTGTGCAATTCGTTGTAGCTGCGCCCGTAGAAATCGATGCACATGCCCGCAGCGGCGTCGCCGAGGGCGACATCGCGAGGGACCTTGGCCGAGGAATCGGTGAAGTAGCGGCTGTTTGCGCTGATGCGCACGATGAGCCGCATCGCGTCGTTCCATCCTGCCGCCACGGCCGCCTCGCCGGATAGATTCCGTTCCCTCGCGAGGGTCTGAATCCGTTCTTGCACCAACATTTCAAAGGCTTTTGTCGTGGAACCTGACTTGGTCGGATCGGCGAGGGCGATCTGCCGATGGTAGCGAGGGTCGGCGAGATCGGTCCATTCATCCGGGGCCTCCTCGATGCCGAGCCGCGCGAGGACGTCGCGATTGTAGCAGATTCCAAAGGCCGAAAGCACCGTGCCGATCCAGCGAAATTCTGGATCGCGGAAGGGCTCCCCGCTGAAAGAGAGGGGGATGACCGCATCGCTGAACCAGTCGGGATGTTCCTCGGCGAGGACGGCGGGTCCGTAGGTGCCGCTCGCGTCGCGGGCAACGAGAAGCCCAGCCGCTGCCTGGCGCTCGAAGTCGAAAGCACCTCCGCCGAAGAAGAGATCCAGGCCCGCGCCGATCTCGGATTCGAGGAAGAGTCGCCGGGCGGTCCGGGCCTGCTGCTCGGCGGGGGGCAGGCTGGATTCTTTTGTGATGTGACCCTCTCGGATGGTGTCTTTGACAGGGTCGAGTTTCGGATTGGTGAAGGCATCTCGGATCGCGAGGGAGAACGGAAGGCCGGTACGGGCTTTCCAGAGTGTTTCGAAGCGCGTCGCATATTCTGACCGAAGAAAACGTGCGATTTCCGAGGTCCCGCCGGGCTGTCGCCAGTCGATCACGACTTCACGATCGTATCGTTCCCGCATGTGGGCACGGAATGCCCGCGAGAACTCCGCCCGGATCGATTCGATGTGGGGGGTGATGATGACGAGACGCTCGGCCCGCTCCGAGACGGCTTCCCCGGTGGGGCGCAGCAGGAAGGGGGCGACGAGGACCGTCGCGAGCAGGGCAAAGACGAGGAATAGGCGGGGGAGCATCGCAGGTGCGATCTGAGGTCGCGGGACGTGGCACAGGGAAGGGCGGGCAGAGAAAGACGGGGCAGGAATCAGGGCGGAGGGCTATTGGGCGGGAGGGAGCACCACCACATCCTCCGGTTTTGCCGAGGCATGGAAGAGATTGCCGGTGTCGCGGAGGACACGGCGCGGATTGAGTTCGGAAATGTGGATGGAGGGGCCTCCGCCCTGGGGACGCAGGGTGTATTGGGCGATCTCGCCGAGGTAGACAGACTCCGCGAGCGCTCCGGCGATTCCGTTTTGCACGGGCGGGGCAGGGGAGAGGCATAGGCACTCGGGCCGGATCGAGAGAGTCACGGGATCTCCCACGGCAGGAGTCCAGTCCGGGGAGACAATCCGTCCTGCCAGGTCGCCAAAGGCGGTGCGGATGTAATGATTTTCCCCGGAGGCGAAGGCAATTGTCCCGGGAATGAGGTTCGTCTCTCCGACGAATCCGGCGACGAAGGCAGAGGCGGGGCGACGGTAGAGTTCCTCGGGTGTGCCGACCTGGGCAAGGCGCCCGGCATGGAGTACGGCAATGCGGTCGGCCATGGAAAGTGCCTCCTTCTGATCGTGGGTGACGTAGATCGCGGTGAGTCCGAATTCCTTGCAGATGCGCCGGATTTCGCTGCGCATTTCGATGCGGAGTTTGGCATCGAGGTTGGAAAGCGGTTCGTCGAGGAGGAGGCAGCGAGGTCGGATGACGAGGGCGCGGGCGAGGGCGACACGCTGCTGTTGGCCGCCGGAGAGTTGGTTGATCTTGCGCGATCCGAGTCCCTCCATGCGGACCATGGCGAGAGACTCCTCCACGCGGGATCTGATTTGTGCCTTCGGCACGCGGCGTTCCTCGAGACCGAAGGCGACGTTGCGGAAGACGTTGAGATGGGGCCAGAGGGCGTAGCTCTGAAACATCATGCCCGTGTCTCGTTTGTGCGGAGGCACAGTGGTGACGTCGTCCTCGTCGAAACGGATGGTGCCTTCGTCAGGAAAATGAAATCCGGCGATGGCGCGGAGCAGGGTGGTCTTTCCGCAACCGGAGGGACCGAGCAGGAAAAAGAGTTCCCCCCCGCCAATGTCGAGATCGAGTCGATCGAGAGCGACGAGGTCGCCAAAGCGTTTTACGATGCTGCGGAGAGTGAGGGAGACCATGGATGCCGTGTCTGGGAGTAGCGGAATCCGTGTCCGGAGACAAGGAAATAGAATGGGGGGGGCGCACGGGGCGGGGAATCGGCTGGCGAGGAGTCGCGGGTGTCTTTCCGCCAGGAAAAGGGGGCTCACCGTTGCGGCATTTCCCTGAATTCCCCGGACGGGCACTGCCGGAAACTCCGTGCTGCAAGCAATCCCGCGAGGATCGCCAAACCTGAGCTGAAAAAGAAGGGGGCACCGGGGAGGATCACAGAGGCATTTTCGCGGATAAAAAAACCGAAGATGGCGGTGGCGAGGGGCGGTCCGACCGCCCCGGCGACGCTTTGCAGGCTGGTGAGGGAACCCTGGATTCCGCCCTGTTCGTCGGCCCCGACGCTTCGAGAGATCATCCCCTGGATCGAAGGCACGGCGAGACCGGAGAGGGAACCAAAGACGATGAGCGGATAGACGATCCAGCCTTCGGGAGCGAGACCGTATCCGGTGAGGGCTGCGGCCATCACCGCAAATCCGAACAGGGCGGCGCGGCGTTCTCCGAGCCGGGGGATGAGTCGGTGGGCCAATCCCCCCTGCACGACCACAGTCATGAGGCCGACGAGAGCAAGGGAGAGCCCTGTCTGTCTCGTCCCCCAACCATAGCGGTAGCTGGTGTAGAGCACCCAGATGCTCGGGTAGACCTGATGAGCGAGGCTGCTGATGAAATAACTGACCGAAAGGCCGAGCACGAGCCGATGGCGACGCAGTTCGAGGAGCGCACCAATCGGATTCGCGCGTCGCAGGCAGAAGGGACGCTGATGCTCCGGCTTGAGCGATTCGGGCAGAATCAAGAAACCGTAGATCCAGTTGACCAATGTCAGGATACCCGCCACCAGAAACGGCATTC
>CALDKL010000886.1 GCA_937898895.1 uncultured Verrucomicrobiae bacterium
GGAAGGGTGGGGGGCGCTTGGGAAAGCACCCCTCCCTGAAACCGCGAAGTTCGCGCGAAACAAAGGGACGGTTGAAAGAAGATCTTCTTCACTCCAGCCCGGCGCGAGATGACCATCGACCTGCTCCGGACTCCTCCCTCTGGGAATCTTCTGCAGATCAGGCAGCAACAGGCGGTGATCGACCACGACTTCAGGCTCGCCCGGTTCACAAATGCGCATGCGCAAGCCCGGGCTACGTCGGATTCAGGATGAATTGCCGTTTGCGATCGCCGGAAAGTCGGTCACCTTGCCCCCCGGTCCTCATCGGACCTTTGCCGACGTGCCCGATTCCCTCACCATCGCCCAAACCTGCGCCCGGTTCGCCGACGAGATCCACGCCGAGGAGATCCTCGTGCTCGACCTTCGCGGACTCTCGAACCTGGCCGACTTTTTTGTGATCTGCACTGCCACCTCGGTGCCGCACCTGAAGGCGGTGGCCCGAGATGTGAAACACAAGACGGAGGAAGCCATCGGGGAAAAACCGCGTTCTACCGAGGGCGAGGCGTCCAGTCTCTGGGTCGTGCTCGACTACGTGGATGTCGTCGTGCATATCTTTCACGAGGAACTGCGCGAGGTCTATCGACTTGAGGATCTCTGGTCGGATGCTCCGAGGGTGCCGCTCGCCTTCCTGCCGAGTCCGCCGACGGCTTCGCAGGGCTGAATCAATCCGGGAGGAGTCCTGCGCCCCGTCGCTCCGATGCGCCTCGAAGTCGTCAATACCGGAACCGAACTGCTCCTCGGCAAGGTTCTCAACACCCACGCCGCCTATTTCGGGCAGGAGCTTTTCAAGCTCGGCCTCCGCGTTCAGCGCCAGACCACGATTCCCGACGGAGCCGAAATCCGCACGATGCTGACCGAGGCCTTTGCCCGGTGCGATGTCATTCTCGTGACAGGTGGATTGGGGCCGACGAGCGATGACCTCACTCGCGAGATCGTCGCGGAAATGCTTGGGCGTCCCCTCCATCTCGACGAGTCCATTCTCGCCACGATCCGCGAGATGTTCCGCATTCGTGGCCTGCGGCAGAACCCCTCGAATGATCGGCAGGCGATGGTGCCGGAGGGAGCCGTCGTCCTGGAAAATCCGCACGGCACCGCGCCGGGTCTCTACCTCCCCGCCGATGCGGGCGCGGGCTCGCCGCACCTGTTTCTCCTGCCGGGGCCACCCCGAGAATTGAAGCCGATGTTCGCAAATCTCGTGTTCCCGGCGCTGGCGAGACTCCTGGGGGCAGAAGCGACCCCGCCCGCCTGGAAAAACTTCCGCATTTTTGGGGTAGGGGAGTCTTCGCTCGCCTCGATCCTGGAACCTCTCTTCGCCGACCTGGCAGATCTCGAGCTGGGATATTGTGCGCGCCTTGGCGAAGTCGATCTGAGACTGATCGGAGCGCCGGGAGCCGTCGAGTCGGCCTCCCTCATCGTTCGGCGGGAGTTTTCCCGCCAGATCGTCGTCGAGAGCGAGGACTCCATCGAGCAGGTCATCGTTGATCTGCTGGCAGGGCGGGGCGAGACCGTGGCCACGGCAGAGAGTTGCACGGGCGGCCTGATCGCGAGCACGATCACCGATGTTCCCGGGTCCAGTGCCGTTTTTCATCGCGGTTACGTGACCTATTCCAACGAAGCAAAAACGGTCCTGCTGGGCGTTCCGGCCGAGGTGATCGAGCACTGTGGAGCCGTCAGCGACGAAACCGTCCGGGCAATGGCGGTGGGCTGTCTCGAGCGGAGCGGGGCCGACTATGCCATTGCCGTCAGCGGTATCGCTGGTCCCTCCGGGGGCACGGAGGAAAAGCCCGTCGGCACCGTCTGTCTCGCCCTCGCCTCGCGGCGGGACGGGGAAGTGGCCACCGGACGATTCTTTTTTCCGGTGGACCGGATCAGCTTCAAGCAGCGGGTGACGCGCCTCGCCCTCGATCTCCTGAGGCGGCGCATCCTTGGAATTCCTCTCGAATAATCGGGGGAAATTTCGCAGTTCGGGTGTAAAGTGGGCCTTGTCGTGGAGCCGAAAACCAGCAACGCCTTGCCAGGGGGACAGGAGACTCATGAGGGTTTCTCTGATCCGACGCGGAGTGGGGGGATGGGAAGGACGTTTGCGCGGGCTGCCGTTCTGGGATTGTTGCTGTCGGGAGTCCTCCCCGCCGAAGGCCAACTGTTCAACGGGGGAGGACTTTTCAACCGCAAGACGGAGGCACCCCGCGCCCAAACCGAAGATGAGATCGGGGTGCCGGTGCCGGTGACGGGCCGAGTCGAGGCTCTCAAGGGACACGAGGTCACCTTCGAGATCCGGGCCGAATCGAAGACTCCGGGGGCCACAGTCGAATTTCTCATTCGTGCCTTTCCCTCGGCCGGGAAAATCGTCTCGATGGTGAGCAAGCCGAGCGAGCGAAACAAGGCCATCGTCACTTACTGGGCCGATCCCGCCTCCAGTGCGACAAAAGACGCTTTTTCCTTTGCGGTTCGGTACCGAGGTGGCCGTTATTCCTCGGAGATGCGTTACGACGTCGATCTCATCGATGTCAAAACCGAGATCCAGGTTCCGGCTTCGATCGATTTCGGTGAGGTCACGGTGGGGCGCGAGGAGGTCCGCGAACTCACCGTCCGCAACCTTGGCAACGGCTCGATGGAGCGCCAGATCTTCCTCGCCCCGCCCTGGCATTTGCTCGATCCGACGGATGGGAAACTCGCTATCGGCCCGCGCGGAGGGCGCGTTCTCAAGATCGCCTTCCGTCCCGAGATGCCCGGCGAGACGAGCTATTTCCTAAGTTTCAGCCGCACGAAGGAGGGCACTACAAAACTCATCGGACGCGGCGCCGAGGCGTTCGAAGTGCTCACCGAGGCAATCGAACTCGTCCTCGATCCGGCGAGTCGGGAACGGCGCGGAATCATCGAGTTGAAGAATCCCGGTGCAAAAGCCGTCCCCGTCCAGGTCCGTGCCACCACTCGGCTCGAAGGAGGGGTCAACAAGGATGGATACCTACTCGCCCCCGGTCAGGTCACGAAGGTGAATGTGAAACTCCCCGCATCGGATACCGCGCCCATGGACGGAACCGTCGAGTTTTTTCTGAAAGGCGGATATGCCAAACCGGTCCGGGTGATCGCTCCCGTCGTGCCCGCGCACCTCGTCATCAGCGCGGCCGGATCCTCCGGTAGCGAGGTCATCAATTTTGGGCAGGTGGCGGCGGGGCGTTCGCTCGAGCGAGGGTTTACCGTGACCAATCGCGGCGGGGTCGCCGTTCCGCTCGAGTTCCACGTGCCCGAGCCCTTTCGACTGCTCACCAATCCGGGTCCGCAGCTCGCTCCACTTTCCGCCGTCGATCTCGCCATCGGGTTGTTCCCCGCAGCGGCGAGTCGCGGACCAGTGGACGTGACAATGAATCTGTACGGAGGGGAACAGTCTCTCTCGATCCGTCTCCTCGGCAATATCGTGACTTCCGCCGGAGGGACTTCCTCCAGCCCTGCGGCAGGTGCGGTGCGACCCGCGAAGAGTTTCCGTCTCGGCACGGGTGCCCCAAAAGGATCGGAAAGCACCGGGCTGGCCCCCACTGACACGGGCCTTCCCGAAGTGTCTCAACCGAGCGGATCGGCGGATGCGCCTCCCGCCCCAACCGAAGCCGGAGAAGCAGGGCAGGGCGTTGATTGGCACGATGGACTCAGCGACACCGAACTGGAAGCCGCCCGCAGTCCCCTGGGGTTTGTGACCCGATCTCTCGTCGAGCGAAAGGTCGATGCCTCGCTGCGCAAACCGGAGGATCTCGCCATCCTTGACACATCGAGCAGCTCTCTCCTCCTCGGCTGGACCGCGCCCAGGGAAGGAGGCGTCGCCGATTATCAGGTCGAGCTGCGCGGTATGGTCGTCAACGAGATTTCGGGTGAACCCGAGAGCGTATGGACCCCGGTATCCGTTGCGGAGATCGAGACGATTGATCGACTGGTGAAAGCCCGTATCGAGGGACTGTTTCCGGCGAGTCAGTATGAAATACGCGTTGTCCTGACCACGCCCGACGGGCGCAGTTCCCCGCCTTCCGGATCGATCGTTGCCGCGACGGAGTTGCCTCTCGATTGGACCTACCTCTACCTGACCTTCGGCATTCTGTTCCTCCTCGTGCTCGCCTTCGGGATCTGGCGCATCTATCTCGCCCGCCGCCCCGAGGTCTATCAGGCGAAATATGTCGATGTCTGATTCCGGTTGTCAGGAGGCCTTGCGGCAGTCGTCGCAGTATTCATGGCCGTCGGCGGCGACGCGGAAATCCCGTGCTGGATGACTCACCTCTGTCGCCCCGCAGGTCTCGCAGCGGTGAAAGGAATCGCCGAGATCACAATCCTGCTCGAAGCGGTGCCGACGCACCTTTGCCTCGGAACTCCGCCGGAAGGACTCGACAAAGCCCGGCCCGAAGGAAATCAGAAAGGGAAGCAGTCCGGCTATCGCCACGAGACCGGCTACGAGCGGCACCGGAGCCTGGAGGATCATGGATACCAGATAGAGCACGTCAGCCAGCGCGAGCCATTTTGCCTTGATCGGGATGAGGCCAAAGAGATAGATGCTAGTGTCCGGATAGATCGAGGCAAAGGCGAGGAACATCGCGGTGAAAAAGAACCAGCCATACAGGATCCCGATGCCATCGGCGAATGGGAGAAATCCGGCGAGCGCGAGGCAGACCGTTGTGCCGATGACATAGAGATTCACCCGAAAGCTGCCCCATTCCTGCTCCAGCCCGTTGCTGACGTAGAGGGTGAACATCGCCGCGAAGAGAAAAAACAGGGCGTTCAGTGAAGCGGGAAAAAAGACCCACGAGAAGAGACGCCAGACCTGGCCGAGACGGATCAGCCCTGCATCGTAGATGATCCAGGTCAGAAAGTCCTGCGAGAGGATCGAGAGCGCGAAGCACACCACCTGGAAGCCGACGATCCAATGGAGCAGCTTCGACAGAGCGAGCCCGCCGAAGCGGTGTTCCATGCGGTCGAGGAGTCGGTTGCCCGTGTCGTGAATCATTGCGGGCAAGGTGGGGGGGATTGCGGGGATTTCAAACACAAACGGTGATCGCGAGGGGGCGGTGCAAAACGACAGAGCCCCATGTGCATGAGGATCCGTTGACATCGCCCCCGTCCCGTCGACACTGCGAGGATGAAGCGTTCTCCCCTCCACGATCACCACCTGGCTCGCGGTGCCCGCATGGTGCCATTCGCGGGCTGGGAGATGCCCATCCAGTACCAGGGGATCGTCGCCGAGCATCAGGCCGTGCGGTCCTCGGCGGGGATCTTCGACATTTCGCACATGGGCGAATTCGAGATCGAAGGACCGGGTGCTACTTCCTGGCTCAACGGACTTCTCAGCAACGACCTCGGCACCCTCCGCGTCGGCGAGGGACACTACACCCTGCTCCTCAATGAAGCGGGCGGAGTGATCGATGATCTCATCGCCTACCGAGTGGGCGACGACCGATATTTTCTCGTCGTCAACGCGGCTCGAATCGACCGGGACCGAGAGTGGATGCTCGCCCACCCAGGGGAGGGGGTGACCTTCCGCGACCGCAGCGCCGAACTGGGGGCCTTCGCCGTGCAGGGACCCGAGGCCGTCGCGCTCTGGCACCGGATCGAACCGGAGGCCGATGGTTTGCCGGGCCGCAATCGCATCAGCCAGCTCGGTCTCGCGATCCTTTGCGGCACCGGCTACACCGGTGAAGAGGGATTCGAGTTTTTCGCGCCCGTCGATCAGATCGGAAACTGGTGGAGCCGATTCGTTGCCGCCGGGGCCACCCCCTGCGGGCTGGGCGCACGCGATACCCTGCGGCTCGAGAAATGCTATCCGCTCAACGGAAACGATCTCGACGAAGTCCATACTCCGCTCGAGGCGGGACTCGGATTTTTCGTGAAACTCGACAAGCCCGACGGATTCATCGGACGCGACCCTCTCGCACGGCAGAAAGAACAGGGTATCCCGACACGCCTTTCCGCAATCCGCCTGGTCGACAAGGCCCCGCCCTTGCGCCACGGCTACGAAGTCCATGCCGCGAATGGCTCGGGAAAAATCACGGAACTGACGAGCGGATCGCTTTCCCCCGGACTCGGATTGGGCATCGGTCTGGCCTATTTGCCGACGGAGTTGTCCCGTCCCGGCACCGAGTTGCTCATCGCCATCCGCGACAAGACCTATCCGGCGAAGGTCGTGAAGAAGCCGTTTGTGTGAGCGCCCGCCCTGGTCCGCCATCCTCATGCAAAATTCGTGTCATCGCCGGGATTCGTGATTGTCACGGGCGAGGTTTTCGGTTTCTTCTCTCGATTGAGACCTGACCGCCTATGAATGTCCCCGACCACCTGCTCTACTGCGACTCCCACGAATGGATCGATCCGACCGCACCCGAGGCTG
>CALDKL010000887.1 GCA_937898895.1 uncultured Verrucomicrobiae bacterium
GTCTGTGAAAGCGAGAGCCCGAGTTGGCGCGCCGCGACCTGTTCGAGAGTGTGGGCTTCATCGAAGACGAGAAAGTCCTTCGCGAACAGGAAACCGTCGCCCGTTTCCTTAAATTCGCTCTGCCCCTTGAGCAGAGTGAAAAAGAGTGTGTGATTGACGACGATGAGGTGGGCGTCGGCGATGCGTTTGCGGGCCTCCTGGTAAAAACAGCTTCCGGACCCCGCGCAACGTTTTGGGGTGCATGCGTGACTCTCGCTGCACACCTGCGCCCAAACCCGAGACGATGGGACAAAATCGAGGTCGCTGAGCGTGCCGTCGCTGGTTTTCTCCGCCCATTCCCAGATCTTCTTCAGTTCTTCCAGCTCGGAGGTAGTGAACAACTCGGGACCGCCCGACATCGCGATCTGGAGACGAAGCGGGCAAAGATAATTTCTCCGACCTTTCAGGAGGAGGGCACGGAACGGCTCGGAGAATACGGTTTGCAGGAGTGGTATGTCCTTTTCCACGAGCTGCTCCTGCAGGTTGATCGTATGGGTCGAGATGATTGCCTTGCGTCCCGCTTCGAGGGCAAGCCGCACCGCCGGAGCGAGGTAGGCGAGCGATTTGCCCACGCCCGTGCCCGCCTCGACCACAAGAGGTCGATCTTCCTCGAGGGCGCGGGCTACGGCCACCGCCATCTGCTGTTGCTCGGGCCGGAACTCGAAGTCGCGAAGTCGCGACAAGGCCCCTCCCTCACCGAAAAACTCGGAAGCAAAACGGGAGAGAGAATCAGAGCCATGGCCCAGCTCGGCGAGAGAGATCACGTGTTCAGCGATGCACCGGATTCCGGGGCCAGGCAAGGGGGAAAAGAACGCGAAACTATCTGCCGCCGATCTTCGGCAAAAAACGTCCCGTCTTCCTCATGAGATCTCGGTATTCCTCTCCGAAAACCCCGGTCAGGTGCCGTTCTTCATCGGCTGCCTTGATCGATGCGCAAAGATAGTGGATCACGAGGATCGCAAGCGAAATCCAGGTCGGAAGGAGAAAGGCGGCCCCGAGGAGCATCGTCATTTGGAATCCGTAGATGGGATGGCGGATGCAGCGGTAGGGTCCAACCTGCACGAGCCGGGAGGTTCCCCTCTCATCGATCCCGATTCTCCAGGCCGTTCCCATCGCCGCGTAGCACCAGAGGGTTGCCGCGTAGCCGACCACCATCAGAGCGGTGCCAACAATCCACGCGAGGGGATGGACCAACGCGGCGGAAATGTCATACCAGCGACCCGTTCCCCGCACCCAGAGCGGTTGCAGGATCCAGCAGAGGATCACGACCGTCCAGCCTATCCAGAGGAGCCGCTCCTTCGCGTCCTTTGGCTTCAGGTTCGGCGTGCGGCCGATCCGTTTCCGCACCCGCCTCGCCTGGACGACGACACCGCCCCAGTAAATCAATCCGGACAATGCCACCACAATCCGCTGCCAGAGAAACTCATCGCCATTCATGCGACGTCCCCCTTTCCGGAAAGGAGTGAAAGAAGACGGTCCGCGATCTCCTCGACCGCCTCCCGCGAGATCGAGTCGGGTCGATAGGTGAACCCGAAATTGAGGCGACCTGCGAATCCCGTGATGCCGACGACAAGTGCCAGAGCCGGTCCGGCCGACACCGCACGAAAATAGTCGCGGATCACTCCGCCCGGTCCGCCTGTTTCCTTGTCCATCCTGAAATTGGT
>CALDKL010000888.1 GCA_937898895.1 uncultured Verrucomicrobiae bacterium
CATGAAAATTCGGATAGGTCAACTGCAATCCAGAGAAGAACAGGATCAGACGAGTTTGGTGTGGGAATTGAATGGCGAAAATTGCGGAGTCTCCCTCACGCGAATCGTCGATCAGATACTACGATAGCGTTTCCCACCGCCGCCACTGCCGCCGCGATCATCACGATCCCCGCGATCACGGAAATCGCGGTCGCCGCTGCGGTCACGGAAATCGCGTTCGCCTCGGAATTCGCGGTCTCCGCGATCCCCCCGTTCTCCGCGTTCCCCACGGAAATCACGGTCTCCACGATGCCGACCACCGCCACCGCCACCGCCACCGCCGCGACGCTCATAACCACCGCCCCCGCCGCCGCCATAGCCGCCGCCCCTTGGGGGACGACCCCCGCCGCCACCGTAACCACCCCCGCCGCCTCCACCGGGATTGCGACGTTCCTCGGCTTCGCGGACGCGCAGGTTCCGACCACCGAGTTCGCTGCCGTCGAGCTGAGCCACGGCTGCCTCACCGACTTCCCGGCTGGAAAGGGTGACGAAGGCAAAACCTCGTGGTCTTCCCGATTCGCGATCAATCGGCATGTGCAGATCGACGATCGGCTCGAAGGGAGTGAGGAGCTCGCGCAGCTCGGCTTCCGTGGTGTCGTAGGACAGGTTTCCAATATACAATTTCATCGATTCTCTAACAGTTGCGGGTCTGGGGAATGCCCGGCCTCGATCTCCCCATCCCGGAAAAGTGCATGACCGAAATCAGCACCAATTGGCCAGGAAGGGAACATCGCAACTCGGGAAGGGACCTAGTGAAGGGTGCTTCATTTTTAAGAAAAACCAACCGCTTTCCAAGAAAAATCGCGTGATTCCGGACGAATCTGGCAAAAAAGCGCAAAAATTCTTCACTTCACCTCCAACCACTGCACCGCATCGACGACCACATACCCGTCGCCTCCCTCATTCACAACGGTGAGCGTGGCAATGTCTCCGGCGGAGAACTCCTGGGTGGCGAGGTGGTGAAAGAGGCCGTCCGAAGGGGCTTGCGTCTGATCGACTTTTACGACAAGACCATCGGGAGATCCGACCGTCACATTCACCGCCCTGGCCCGGTTCGAATGAGGAGGATAGGCGAGGCGCACGGCATAGCGCCCTGTTTTGGGGATCGTCGCGGTGAAGATGGCCTTTGCTCCACCCTCGGCGGAATCCCCGTCATGGCGGTATCCGACGCCGACGTAGGTCTTCGCGGATCGGCTCTCTTCCCAGTGACCCTCGAATTTGGCGGACTCGTCATCGACGACGATCCCGGGAAGGGTGGCCGGAGCGATGCCACGCCGGTCGGAGGCGGGCGTTTCGTAGTGAAGGATCTGACCATCGGCGAGGAGGCGCTCGCGCAGTTGCGCGTAATCGACCTCCTGCACCGCGGTCCCTCCGTCGAGAGCCATCACGGCAGCGGTTGCGGCGCTCTGGGCGAGAATCATGAAGACTGGCTCCATCCGGATCGAGCCGAAGGCGATGTGCGAACTCGAAACGCAGACGGGGACCATCAGGTTGGTGCACTGCTCCCGTTTCGGCACCAGGGATCCGTAGGCGATTTCATAGGGACCGCGCGTGGAGACGCCGATGTCGCCCTCGTTCTGGACGTAGCCCTCGGGTGTGATGTAGCGCTGCACGTTGTGGGAATCGATGGTGTAGCTGCCCATGCCGACGGATTCGGGAGTTGGTTTCTTTTTGCGCAGCTCATTCTCGGTCATCACATAGGCACCAATCATCCTTCGGGCTTCGCGGATATAGAGCTGGTGCGACCAGTTGCCGTTGTCGGTGAATTCATCCTTCGGAAGACCCCAGGTTTTCATTTCATCCTGGACGTCCTTCGGGACGCGCGGGTCGTTGGCGATGAAGTAGAGCCAGCCCTTTTGGTAGGTTTCGTGTTCCCGGATGATCTCGCGGCGTCGCTCGTAGCTCGCCTCGGGGTAGTCGTAGTTGTAGCCGATGTTGTCGGTGCTGAAGGGACCGTGATTGTTTGTGTCGGTCTTGTGATTCGGGATCGGATCGAACTTTCCGAAGGTCTCGCGCCAGCCCGCCTCAAAGACGCGGAGGAGTAGCTCGTACTGCTTTGGGTCATACCCGGCGGGCTTCGGGAAGGGGATCCGATTTTCCGGATGATTTGTCAGGCACATGCGGAAGCAGTAGGCCTGCACGCGCCGGTCGCCCTCTCCGCGAGTCCCAGGAGACTCTGCGCTGACGCGCGGCAGGACTCCGCTTTTCGGGTCTCCCGGAATCACGTAAGGAGAGATTGGTTGGTCAACCGCACCAAAGTGGTGGCGGTGATGAAGGATGCCGACCTGCACGCCGTTCCATTCTTCGCCATAGACCGAGTTGGCTTCGCGCCCGACGTGATAGTCAACCCCCGCAGTCGCGAGCAGGTCGCCCTCATAGGTGGCGTCGAAAAAGATCTTTCCTGCGTATTCCTTTCCGCCCAAGGTCCGGATCGATCGGATCGCTCCGTTTTTGCTGACGACGCCCGTTTCGCGGTCGAGCCATTCGTCGCGATGAACCTCGATGCCGAATTCCTTCACATACCCCTCGAAGACCCGTTCGGCAACGCTCGGTTCGAAGATCCACATCGTCCGGTTTTCGCCGTCGATCGCGGGTGTGCCCTGGCCGGTGTTGCCGTATTCGGACTGCGGTTGCCATTTCCACGTTTCCGGCTTCTGATATTCGAGGAAGATGCGGTGATAGAAGTCGCGGGCGAGTCCGCCGATGACTGCCTTGTTGCCCGTGTCGGTCCAGCCAAGTCCGCCGCTCGAGAGACCGCCGAGGTGTTTGTCAGGACTGACGATGATGACTGATCGACCCATCTTCTTTACCTGTACGGCGGCGATCACGGCAGCGCAGGTGCCCCCGTAGATGACGACGTCGCGCTCGACAGGTGCCGTCTGGGCCGATGCGGGGAGAAAGGCGGAAAGGAGGACCAGGGCGGTGAGTCGGAAGGATCGGTTCATTCGGCAAATCATAGAAAGCTGCCTCCGGAAAACAAGGATCGGGTTTGCGGCGAACCCGTTTTGCTCCATCCGCCCAGCCGGTGTATCGGAAGGCAGGTTGATGATGGGTTCCTTCTTTCCTTCTGGAAATTCGGGCGAGGTGTCGGAAACTCCGGGGTGATCATTTTATGGAAAACCGAAATGTCCTTGGCGGCCCTCTCCTACCCTGTTCTCTTGAACCTCTGACGGGGTTCTATCGCGACGGAAAATGCAATGTTGGCGACGATGACTTCGGCTGCCACGCGGTCTGCTGCGTCGTAACGGAGGAGTTCCTCGAATATAGCAAAGTGACAGGCAACGATCTCAGCACGCCACTACCTGCCTACGGATTCCCCGGACTCACGCCCGGTGATCGATGGTGTGTCTGTGCGGGACGATGGAAGGAAGCACTCGAGGCCGGATATGCCTGTCCCATCGTGCTCGAGGCGACTTCGGAAGCGGCTCTGCGATATCTGTCGCGGAGCATTCTCGAGGAATATGCCGTCGTCGATGCGGAGTGAAAATCGCGCCCATGACGAGGCAATTCCGTTGTCCGACCTGTGGGAAGGCTCTCTCCCCAAACGCACGTTCCTGTGGGGGATGCGGTGCGATGCGCGAGAACGGAGGCTGGTTTTCACCCGACGCTCAGGATGGTCTCGGACTCGACGA
>CALDKL010000889.1 GCA_937898895.1 uncultured Verrucomicrobiae bacterium
CCTATCTGGAAAATGAGCACGGTCACGAGGCTCCCGGAGGATGGTGGCCCGTCCTGCTCATCCTCTCCATCCTGGGGATCGTGCTCGCACTGAATATCCTCTCGTGGATTCTCTTTGGAGCCCTGCTCGCCTCCGCCTGGCGATTGCTCTTTGCTGTCTCGGGATGATCCGCAGGATGGCGGATCGAGGAGGCACGGTCACTTCCGGCTCAGTTTCCGGAACAGGTGAAGCCCGAGGCCGAAAAAGAGGAGGTTGGGCACCCATACAAGCAGGTGCGGATAGAGATGCTCGCGCTCCTTCATCATGTCCGCAAAACTCAGCATCGTGTAGTAGCTCACCGCAATGCCGAGAGCGAGAATGAAACCCGCCGTGCTTTCCCGTCGCTGTGCCGTCACCCCCAGGGGCACCCCGATCAAAGCAAAGGTCAAACACGAGACCGAGAAGGCAAACCGGGTACTGAGTTCCGTTCGGCAGGTCGCCCGAATCTCCGAATCGAGCGAATCATCCATCGAACGCTCATAGAGTCGACCGAGCGGCAGATTGTCCGCCTTGTTCATCGCCGTCTCCCCCCTCACTTTGAACTCCTCAATCGAGACACCGAAGGCCGCCTCGCGCATGAAGACTGGCTGGGTAGAATCGAGAAAAGGGCCTTCCTCGCCCTTTGCCATGACATTGACCTCCTTCATGTCCATGACCATCTCCGGATTCTCGCTCTCGAAGTCCACCGAGACCCGAGCTTCCTTCGCAAAGACCACTGCCTGCGGCTCGAAATTTTCCATCTTCACCAGTTGCAAGCCTTTCAGGACTCCCCCCTCCTTCCGGGCAAAAACAAGGTGGTCCGGCAGATCGTCCATCACCTGGTGATCCGGAAAGATCATCATCGGCTCCTTTCGCATCTGATTGAAGAGCGAGGCCTTCATTCCCTCCATTTGCGTTTTCGCCCAGGGGGTCAGAGAGAGATTCACCCAGGCGCAGATGGCTGTGAAAAAGATCGCCACGGCCCCTACCGGAGCACAGATCCGCGTCATGCTCAGGCCCGCCATGCGCATCGAGACGAACTCGCTATCGGCCGAGAGCCTTCCGAAGACCAAGAGGATCGCAGTGAGGAAGGAAAACGGAATCGCCAGACTGAGCGAGACCGGGATCACCAAAAGGATGAATTTCAGCACAAAAAGAAGACTGATGTCCGGGCGTTTTGCCAATTCGCGGAGGATTTCCTTGAAGACATTGCCCAACACCAAGATGATGATGATCACCGCCACCGCGTAGAGAGCGGAGACCATGACTTGGCGGGCGATGTAGCGATCGAGCAGCTTCACGAGATCAGAAACGTCCGTCGGGCTGTCTTTCTTGGCCCGCAGAAAGCGAAACTTCGCTCCCCGCGCCATCGTCGGCAACCTTCATTTTTCACCTGTGGAAACAAAGCGATGGGAAACGGAATCGTGGGGGCGCTTGGGAAAGCACCCCTTCCCTGACGCCGCGAAGCCCGCGTAGAAGACTCTGGCGATCCGGCTGCAACAGGCGGCACTCGACGAAGATTTCAGGCTCGCCTGTTCGAGACGTTTCAGGCGCAAGTCCAGCACTTGTGAAGCACCTTCCGCCAAGGCTCTCGCTTGACTCCCCTCTGCTCCCGTTCCATCTTCCCGCTGTTCTGACAGGGGAGCGGTGCGCCGCTGAGATCGTCCACCTTGGGCGAGACCCTTCGAACCTGACGCAGGTCATGCTGCCGCAGGGAGTCACCATGAATCCTCCATCCACCGCCCACCCCCGATCCGGAAACGCCTCTGCTGCGAGGACCTGCCCTAGTGTGGTGATCGCTACATACGTGTGCAAAATTCGTGAGGAATCGTTTTCAACTTCAAGGCGAGAGGAGGGAGTTGAGCGAGCTCAACGACCGACGAGTCACGCAGAAGGTGGAAAAGAGGCCCACGATCTAAAAAAGAATCGAGCGAAGCGCGCTGATTTTTAAAACGTAAAAAGTATATTTTGTGCACGAATTTAGCGATCACTACACTAGCCAACGCAGTTTGAATTCGAAAGGCTCTGCTTCGGAAGCACTGGGAGGACTGCGAATCCTTCCCGTTCCTCGCAACGACCTGTCTCCTGTTCCCTTCTCCCCTATCGCTCTCTGTTTACCATGACCTCCTCCACCGACCAACTCCCCGCCTCCACCCGCGTCTATGTCGAGGGTCAGCTCCATCCCTCCGTCCGCGTCCCCATGCGCGAGATTGCCCTCAGTCCCACTCGCGGCCTCGATGGTCGCATCGAGAGCAACGCACCCGTCCGCGTCTACGACACCAGCGGCCCCTGGGGAGATCCCGACTACACCGGCAGCGTCGAAACCGGCCTTCCCGCCCTCCGCAGGCCCTGGATCGAATCCCGCAGCGACGTGGAGGAATACGAAGGGCGCTCCGTCCAGGCGCGAGACAATGGCTACCTCACCGAGCAGCACGCCGAATATGCTGCTGCGAAACGCGATGGCTTCCTCAGTCCGCTCAAGGCCCCCATCAACGCCCGGCGCAAGCCTCTCCGAGCCAGTCGGGGCACCCCCGTCACCCAGCTCCACTATGCCCGCCTCGGCCTCATCGCGCCCGAGATGGAGTACATTGCCATCCGGGAAAACATGCGCCGTGCCCGTATCGCAGACCTGACCGGGGACATCGTCCGCAACGACATCGACAAACAACACGCCGGTTCCGCGACCCTTTCTCATTCCACCACTCCGTCGGTCTTCAATCGCTTTCCCCAGCGTATCCCAGCCGAAATCACACCTGAATTCGTCCGGGATGAAGTCGCCGCTGGTCGTGCCATCATCCCGGCGAACATCAACCACCCCGAACTCGAGCCCATGATCATCGGGCGGAACTTCCTCGTGAAGATCAACGCGAACATCGGAAATTCCGCCGTCGCCTCCAGTATCGAAGAGGAAGTCGAGAAGATGCGCTGGGCCACCAAGTGGGGAGCCGACACCGTCATGGACCTCTCCACCGGGAAAAACATTCACGCCACCCGTGAGTGGATCCTGCGGAATTCACCCGTCCCGATCGGCACCGTACCCATTTACCAGGCCCTCGAGAAAGTGAACGGAAAGGCGGAGGATCTCACCTGGGAACTCTTCCGGGACACCCTCATCGAACAGGCCGAGCAAGGCGTTGACTACTTCACCATCCATGCGGGCGTCCTCCTCCGATTTGTTCCTCTCACCGCCAGCCGCATGACGGGCATCGTCAGCCGGGGCGGCTCGATCATGGCCAAATGGTGCCTTGCCCACCATCGCGAGAATTTCCTCTACACTCACTGGGACGACATCTGCGACATCATGGCCGCCTACGATGTCTCCTTCTCCATCGGAGACGGTCTCCGTCCCGGCTCCATCGCCGACGCCAACGACAAGGCTCAGTTTGGTGAACTCGAGGTGCAGGGTGAACTGACCCGGCGTGCCTGGGCCAAGGGAGTCCAGGTCATGAATGAAGGTCCCGGACACGTCCCCTTGCACCTGATCGAGGAGAACATGGCCAAACAGCTCGAATGGTGCCACGAGGCTCCCTTCTACACCCTCGGCCCCCTCACCACCGACATCGCTCCTGGCTACGATCACATCACCAGCGGCATCGGAGCCGCTCTGATTGGCTGGTATGGTTGTGCCATGCTTTGCTACGTCACCCCGAAAGAGCACCTCGGCCTTCCTGACAAGAACGATGTCAAAACCGGTGTCATCACCTACAAGCTCGCCGCCCATGCTGCCGACCTCGCCAAAGGCCACCCTGGGGCCCAGTACCGCGACAACGCCCTCAGCAAAGCCCGCTTTGAATTTCGCTGGGAAGACCAGTTCAACCTCAGTCTCGATCCCGAGACCGCACGCCAGTTCCACGACGAGACCCTGCCCCAGGAAGGAGCCAAATCCGCCCACTTCTGCAGCATGTGCGGCCCTCATTTCTGCTCCATGAAAATCACCGAGGATGTTCGCCGATATGCCGCCGAGCAAGGGCTCGCCGAGGAGGAAGTGATCGCCGCAGGCATGGAAGAAAAGGCCCGAGAGTTCGTCGAAAGCGGAGCGGAGATCTTTACCACCGTGTCCTGAGCCGAAGAAATCCGATCCAGGGCGTCTGGAAAGCCGCCATCGCAGCGCACCTCCGGGATTCCTCCGGAGAAGGTTTGGAAGCGACTCGAGAGGGTCCAGTGAGGCACCCGACCCTGCCGGATGGTTCCATGGATGAGGGATGCCTGGCCCTGGGAATTCGCCAAAAACCCGCCCA
>CALDKL010000890.1 GCA_937898895.1 uncultured Verrucomicrobiae bacterium
CTTTCGGGATCGTAGTTCGTGCCGGTGGAACTGCCACCGCGGAGGATGATGTGGCAGGTCTCGTTGCCTTTGGTCGCGATGATGGCACTGTCGCCGGCCTTGGTTACGGAGAGAAAGCGGTGAGGCTTTTGTGCCGCCTGGATTGCGTCGATGGCGATCTGGTAGTTTCCGCTGGTGCCATTCTTGAAGCCCACGGGCATGGAGAGGCCGGAAGCGAGTTCGCGGTGCAGTTGGCATTCGGTGGTGCGCGCCCCGATCGCCCCCCAGGCGATGAGGTCGGCGTAGAACTGGGGACTGATCGTGTCGAGAAACTCGGTCCCGGCGGCGACGCCCTTTTCGGCGATCTGAAGGAGGAGGCGGCGGGAGATGGAGAGGCCCTCGTTGATGTCGTAGGACTCGTCGAGATGAGGGTCGTTGATGAGACCTTTCCAGCCAACCGTAGTGCGCGGCTTCTCAAAATAGACCCGCATGATGAGGAGGACGTCGGCGGAGACCTCTTCCTTCAGGGCGGCGATCCGATCGGCGTATTCGAGGGCGGCAATGGGATCGTGGATGGAACAGGGTCCGACGATGGCGAGGAGGCGGTCGTCGCGGCCTGCGAGGATGTCGGCAATTTCTTCACGGGCTGTCGCGACGGTGGCTGCGGCGACCGGGGTGACAGGCAGATCCTCCATCAGGATGACCGGGGGAATCAATTGGCGGGTGCTGGCAATACGGAGATCGTCGAGAAGGTGAGACATGGGCGGGGAATCAACAACGGATTGGTCCGGGCGAAAAGGGGAAAATCGAGGTAGACGAGCCTCCGACGCAGGTGCGTGAGGTCTTCAGGAACCCTTTTTCGCGGGATCGTAGAAGATCCGGATGTCGGCCTCGTCGGTGCCGAGGAGAGCCTGGGCACGTTTCAGGGCCTGACGGGTGGACAGATTCGGATTGCGCGGATGGTTGACGAAGATGTTCTCGCGCCCGATGACGTCGACGGAGCCGGCATTCCGGAGGACGCGATAGACGTCCTTCGGAGCCCCGCTGATGATGACGTGGCGGTCGTGGCTGCGGAGGTATTGCACCATTTCTTCGAGAGCGACCACACTGGTGGCGTCGAGATGGCGGGCGTTCTTTAGGCGGAGGATGATGACCTTGAGGGACGGGTCGAGGGAGGTCTTCTGGATTTGGGTGCGGAAGAGTTCGGCGGCTCCAAAGAAGAGATCTCCCTCGACGTGGACGATCGAGATGGCGGGAATCTCGCGGGTGCTGCGGTCCGCTTCGACCAGTTCGCCCTCGTCTGAAAATTCATATTCGACGAGGTGAGGCCGGGCGGCATTTCTCAGGTAGAGCATGATGGAGATGCCCACTCCGAGGAAGATGGCGATATTCAGTGGCAGGAGGAGGGAGGCGACAAAGGTGATGACGAGCACGGCGGCGTCCTCGGGGGTGGCGGCCAGCGAGATGCGGATGTGGTGACGATTGATGACAGAGAGGGCGACGCTGATGACGAGGGTGGCGAGCACGACCTGGGGGACGTGGTGCATGAAGCGACCGAGGAGGAGGAGTCCACCGAGACAGAAGATGCCGCTGAAGATACTGGAAAGGCGGGAGACGGCCCCGCTGGCGAAATTGAGGGCGGATCGGGTGAGGGATCCGGAGGCGGGCATGCCCCCGGTGAGGGCGGCGGCGAGATTGGCCATGCCGACTCCGAGCATGTCCTGGTTCACGTCGGGCCGATCACCCACCTTGCTCGCGAGCGTTTTCGACATGACGGAGTTCTCGAGAGCGGCGAGAAAGGCGAGGGAGAAGGCAATGCCGATGAGTCGGCTGACATCGGAGAAAAAGCCACGAGGACCGATTTCGGGCAGGCGCGGGGCGAGATCGGCGACCGAAAAGGAAGCGAAGGTGGCGAGTTCCCACCCGGCGAAGTGGTGGAGGAGAGCATAGACCCCCGACATGATCACGAGGACGATGGCAAAGACCGGCAAGGCACGGAAACGGCGATTGACGAGGAACCAGGTCAGGAAGGTGCCCGCAGCGAGCCCGGCGGCCTCCCATCGCATCGTTTCGATGTGGGCAAAGGTGGTTTGCAGGATGGTGAAAAAGGTCTTCGGGGCATCGGAGGGCGCTTCGGGGCGCTCGATCCCGAGGAGAGGGGCGAGCTGATTTGCCACGATGAGCACGGCGGCACCCGTGATGTAGCCGACGACGACGGAACGGCTCACGAATTGGATCAGTTCTCCGACGCGGAAGAGGGCCCCAATGACGAGAATCACACCGATGAAGAGCACGAGGGTGGGCAGGTAGAAGGCCCGGTCGGCTGCGGTGAAGGCGGCGAACTGGGCGAAGAGGAGAAAGGCGGTGGCGTTGGTCGGTCCGAGGATGGTGTGCCGCGATCCGGCGAAGAAGGGTGCCACGAGAGAGGCGATCGCCCCCGAGAGAATGCCATATTGCACCGGCAGATCGGCAATGGCGGCATAGGCCATGCCCTGGGGAAAGGAGAGCAGGGCCACATTCACTCCCGCTGCGGCGTCGGCGCGAAGATCCTTTCGGCCGTATCCGCGAAAGCTGTGGCGAATGGGGAGGAGATCGACCTCGTTTTCCTGGAGAAAATCGCGAAGCCCCGAGGCGAGCCGTCGTAGTAGCCAGCGAAATCTCCTCATCCTGAATCGGTAGAACGACAGTATCCGGGGTCCGGGGCGGGATGACAAACGCAAAGAAGCCAATCCGGTCAGTGATCTTCCGTATTCTCTTTTGGTGGCGGGGGTGGCAGAGGCGGTCGGAAGCTGCCGCCAAGGGCGAGGTAGAGATCGACGCGATTGTCGAGGCGTTCACGTTTTACCGTCAGCCATTGCGCCCGGCTCGCAAAGAGGCGCTGCTGGGCGGAGAGGACGGTGAGCGGGTCGCCGGTGCCGAGTCCGAATTCTTCGAGCGAGCGGCGATAGGCGGCGAGGCCGAGACGCGAGGATTCGGCGAGAGCCTCGACACGGCGGGTGAGGAGAGCTTCGGCCGCAAGGGCATTCTCGACCTCGGCGAAGGCGGTGAGAGCGGTTTGTTCAAACTCATGCGCGGCGATCTCGCGTTCGGAGCCGCGCCGATCGATTGCGGCGTGGAGACGTCCGCCCTGAAAGATCGGCTGCACGGCGTTTCCGGCAAGGCTCCAGATGCTGAAGTCTCCCGAGAGGAGTTCGCTGATGTCCTCGCTGGCACTGCCGAAACTGCCGGTGAGGCTGATGGCGGGAAGAAGGGCGCGTTTTGCCTCGAGCAGACGTTCGTCGGCGGCGGCGATGCGGCGTTCGGCGGCGGCAAGATCCGGGCGTCGGTCGAGGAGGGTGGCGGGCAGTCCGGTAGGCACGCGGCCCGGCAGGTCGGGCAATGTGGCGGTTCGGCCGTCGCGCCCCGCCGGATACGTGCCGGAGAGCACTTCGAGGAGACGAGCAGCCCGGCCTTCCAGTTCCTGGCGGGCGGCGAGCCGCTCTTCGGCCACGGCGACATCCCCGCTGGCGAGGAGAAGCTGGGCGGCCATGTTCTGACCTTCGCCGACGATCCCCTGCTCGAAGCGCTCGCGGATCGCGGTCTCGGTCTCGGTGAAGGTGGCAATGGCGGAGCGGGCGAGGGCGACCTGCTCGCGCATCTCGGCGACGGCGAACCAGGTCTTGGCTGCCTGGCCGGCGAGGGAGAGTCCGGCGGTGGCCCGGTCGAAGGCGGAGGCCTCAAATTCAGCGATGGAGGCGCGTTTGGCCGCGCGGAGGCGGCCCCAGAGATCGATCTCCCAGCTCAGGTTGAGGGCGAGGCCGAAGCGAT
>CALDKL010000891.1 GCA_937898895.1 uncultured Verrucomicrobiae bacterium
TTCCTCGCCCCAGCCGCTTTGAGCGCTCAGCAGGTTCTCGTAGAAGCCGAGAGTTTCGCCCGGCCGGGCGGTTGGCAGCTCGATACGCAGTTCATTGAGACGATGGGCTCGCCCTATCTCCTCGCTCACGGCCTTGGCAATCCCGTCGCCGATGCGACCACAGAGGTGACCTTTCCCGGCACGGGTGAATACCGACTCTGGGTGCGCACAAAGAACTGGGTGGAGAGCTTTGCCGATAAGGTGGATGCCAAGGCCGCGCCGGGGCGCTTTCGAGTCCGGATTGACGGTGAGACCCTGCCCCAGGAGTTCGGCAGAACGGGGGCCGACTGGCATTGGGAGGACGGCGGGACCGTGAACGTGTCCAAAACAAACGTGACCCTTGCCCTGATCGACCTGACCGGCTTCGAGGGGCGGTGTGATGCCATCCTTTTCTCGAAGGACCCGGCCTTCGTTCCCGACAATTCCAGTGAAGTCCTGCCGACCTGGCGGCGCAAAATGCTCGGACTTTCGGAAACGCCGACCACCGAAGGGCCCTTCGACATTGGGTTTGTCGGCGGCGGCTATTCAGGGGCCTGTGGTGCGATCTCGGCGGCACGCATGGGGTTGAAGGTCGCCCTGGTCCAGAACCGCCCGGTCCTCGGCGGCAATGGCTCCTCGGAAGTTCGCGTATGGGCCCAGGGCAACACCCCTCCCGGGCTCTATCCCCTCGGCGATATCATTCGCGAGTTCGAAGACGATGCCAAGGCCTCGCCCGGCACCTATGAGGAATACGAAGACGCAAAGAAGCAATCCATCGTCTCCGCCGAGAAAAACATCGCCCTCTTCCTCAATCACCACGCCTTCAAGGTCGAGATGGAGTCGCCCACCAAGATCGGCGCGATTGTGGCATGCGACACCCGCAGCGGAGCGATCCGGCGCTTCACCGCACGCACCTACTGCGATGCGACAGGACACGGCACCCTGGGACTCATGGCCGGAGCCGATCACGAGATGATCGATGGCGGTCGCATGGGCATGTCGAATATGTGGGCCTGGGAAAACACCGATGCTCCGCAGCCCTTTCCCGCAGTTGGCTGGGCTTTGGACATGGCGGAAGGCGACTTCCCCTATCCCAAAAAGTTCCACGCCGAATGGTTCTGGGAAAGCGGATTCGACAAACACCCTCTTCGCGATCTCGAGAAGATTCGCGACTGGAACTTCCTCGCTGCGTTCGGTGCCTGGAATGCGATGAAAAACAAGGGTGCCTATGATCGGTATGATCCGGCGAGCCTGGGACACAAGAACGCCCGTCTCACCTGGATGGCCTATGTCGGCGGCCCCCGCGAGACCCTCCAGTTGCTCGGGGACATCGTCCTGACGGAAGAAGACGTCGTCGAGAAAAAGCCTTTCACCGACGGTTGCGTGCTCACCACCTGGTCGATCGACCTGCACTACCCCGCCGAGCAATACGAGAAGAATTTCACAGACAACCCCTACATCTCTGTCGCCGTCCACGGCAAGGGCGTGGATCGCAAGAAAGGCTACCCTGTGCCCTATCGCTGCTTCTATTCCCGCAATATCGAGAACCTCTTCATGGCCGGGCGCAATATTAGCGTCACCCACGAAGCCCTCGGCACGATTCGTGTGATGAAGACCTGCGGGATGATGGGGGTCGTCGTCGGCAAGGCGGCGGCGATCTGCGCAAAACGAAATGTCACCCCCCGCGAAGTCTACTATCAGCACCTCGAGGAACTGGTCGAGCTGATGCGACTGCCCGGCAACATGCGGAGGGCCACCCTCGCGGACGATTTCGCCGTCGACCCGGCCCTGCCCGTCATCACCCAGCCCGACAGCGACTGGATCGTGAAAACACAGCTCGAGGGCATCGTCATCGACGACGACGAAGCGAAACTCACCGGCAACTGGACCCAAGGCGATGGCCTGAAGCAGCATGTCGAGAACGGCTACCGCTACGCCAGTGCCGCCGTCCCTGGGTCTGACAAGATCGCAACGGCCCGTTTCGAATTCACGGTGCCAAAGGATGGCGAATACGAAGTGCGTATCTCCCACCAGCCCCACGAAAATCGGTCCTCGAAAACGCCCGTCACCGTGATCTCCGCCGAGGGAGAGAAAACCATTCCGGTGAACCAGCGTATCGCCCCTCCCCTTGCCAAAGGCTTCTTCGGGCTCGGTGTCTTCCGCTTCGAGGCGGGCAAGCCGGGGGCGGTTGTCGTGAGCAATGAGGGCATCGATGGAAACGCCCACATCGACGCCGTCCAAATCATCGCACTCGATTGACGGCTCCCCGCGCATCCGCCCTTGTGCCACGGAGACAGGGTCGTAGGATGGAATGTCTTCCATGACTCCTGCGGAATCCCTCAAGTCCGAGTTCCTGCTCCAACTGGCACCCTCGACCCATTTTGAGGTGCTCTTTGACCACCTTCCGGGCGTTTCGTTCTTTGCCAAGAATCGCGATTTCCGCCTCGTCGCCGCCAACCGAGCCTTTTGGGAGCGACTCGGGGCCT
>CALDKL010000892.1 GCA_937898895.1 uncultured Verrucomicrobiae bacterium
TGCCCCTCGTGCTGCCTCCGACCGTGCTCGGGTTTTACATCCTGATGGCTACGGGACCGCGCACCTGGTTCGGAGCGAAATATGCGGAATGGTTCGGCAGCCCCCTCCCCTTCAGCTTCCCCGGCATCCTTCTCGCCTCGGTGCTCTTCAATCTGCCTTTCGTGCTTCGACCCTTCATCGCCGGGTTTGCCGGCGTCGATCAGCGGCTTCTCGAAGCTTCCGCGTGCCTCGGCGTCTCGAGGATCGCCACCTTTTTCCGCGTCGCCCTGCCGCTGGCGTGGACCGGAGTGATCTCGGGAGTGGTTCTCGGATTTTCGCACACCGTCGGAGAGTTCGGCGTCGTCCTCATGGTCGGTGGAAATATCAAGGGGGTCTCCCGCACGCTCTCCATCGCCCTCTACGACAATGTCCAGGCGATGCAGTACGACCAGGCCGGAGAGACCGCCCTATGGCTCGTCGGTTTTGCATTTGTCAGTCTCTCCCTCGTCTCCCTGCTCAACCGCCGCCCGCTCCATGTCTGAATCCGGAGAGGAACTCGTGGCCCGTTTCACGATGGGCTACCACCGCGGTCCGGAGATCGCGGGCGATCTGCGCCTGCCCCTCGGACGACGCCACGTCACCGCCCTGCTCGGCCCTTCCGGAAGCGGAAAGACGACGATCCTGCGATGTCTCGCCGGGCTCGAGCGACCGACTCGGGGAATCATATGCGCCGGTCCATCGACCTGGTTCGACAGCGAGCGCCGCATCTGCCTGACACCTCAACAACGCGACATTGGTTTTCTCTTTCAGGAGTATGCCCTCTTCCCGCACCTCGATGTCGCGGCCAATCTCGCGTACGGACTTCGCGGCCTCGAGAAATCGGCTCGCCACGAACGGATGGAGGAGTTGTTCGAGCGATTTCATCTCGGCGCTCTCCGTTCCCGGCGTCCGCGAGAGATCTCCGGTGGGCAGCAACAGCGCGTCGCCCTTGCCCGAGCCCTCGCACGCAAGCCGAAGCTCCTCCTCCTCGACGAACCGCTCTCCGCTCTCGATTTGGGATTGCGTCGCGCCATGCGAGACGAACTCGACCTCACTCTCGACTCGCTCGAAATTCCCGTCCTGCTCGTCACTCACGATCCCGAGGAAGCCGAGGCGCTTTCCGACGAAGTGGTGAATCTGTGAATCGAATACCGAAGATCGAGACCGCAGCGTTCGCGAAACCATCGAGGCGATCAAAGGAGCACCGATTGTGGCACGCCCTGCACGAGCGAGTTTGGCACCTTCATCGTATTGCCTGATCCGTGGAGCCAACCTTTCTTCGGGCCCGGATCACGCTCTTTCGAAACACCCAGGACCCACTCTGCCCCGCCCTCACTCCGCCACGATCACCCCGCGATCTCCGCCGGTCGGCCGGTATCCGAGACTGCGGAATCCCGCCTCGGCGAGGAACGCCTCCATCTCCGACCAGGCATAGCAGCGTCCCTGTGTCGAATGCGCGAGGATGCAGGAATACTCCGCCACCGGGAGCGGGCCTCGCTTGTCCGGATCGAGAAACGCCTCGTGGATGAGCACCACCCCGCCTCGGGCAAGGGTTTCTCGCGAACGCGACAGCAGCGAAAGAATTTCCACCCTGCCCCAGTCGTGCATCACGTTTGAAAAGAGATGCACATCGCAGTCGCTCGGCCATCCATCGCCAAACATGTCTCCCGTGACAACCCGGACGCGATCCGAAAGTCCGCGCCGCGCGATCCGATCCCGTGCCAGGGCATCGACCGGGGCCTGCTCCAACACGACCGCGCCGATCCGGGGAGCATTGGCCGCGAGGGCACAGGCATAGACACCGGAGCCGCCCCCGACATCGAGCAGAGACCGCGCCCCGGAAAGGACATCGGCCACGGCGTCGGCGAGTTTTTTACCGAGAAACACACCCCGGCAATCCATCGCCTCCGTGAAGGTGCGGGCAAAATCCTCCTTCCGCATCGACCCATGCCAGTCGTCCGAGGCTTCGTCGAGTCCCGCCCAATGCGCCGGACGACCGGTTTTCAACACCCTGACAAAATCCCTCACGACAGGGCGGTCGCGAAGCGAGCCATAATAGGGGGTCAGGTCCCAGGGCGAACCCTGACAAAGATGCTCCAGGGCGAGCTGCGACGGTTTGAAGGCCCCGCCATCCTCCTGCTCGAGCAAGCCATTCGCGAGGCAGAGCGTGAGAAGCACATCCGCCGGACGCTCATCCCATCCGAAGCGGGCGCAGATTTCCGCGAGGGTGCCACGCTGCTCGCGAAGAGCGTCGAAAATCCGGAACTCCGCCACCGCCGCCGTCAGGAGATCGACCGCAAAGATCCCGTCTCGGTAGCGGAGGATCGGGGTGGGATCGCTCTTGGGAAGGTGGTCGAGTCCGTTCATGAGGGCACTCTCAAAGATGCAGCAAGTGCCGCAGCGACTCCGCAATGCTCTGCGAGGTGGGGCGATGCGCCTTCCAGAGATTGGGATGGTAGGGAATCGGCGTGTCTCGGCAGTTGAGCCGCTGGGGAGGCGCATCGAGGAGGTGGAAGCCATCCTGCACGACTCGCGAGACCACCTCGGCAGTGACCCCGCCCCAGGGGAAGCCTTCCCCGACGCAGAGGAGGCGTCCGGTCCGGGCGACCGAGCCGAGCACCGTGCCCGTATCGAGCGGCTTCACCGTGCGCAGATCGACCACCTCGATGTCCCACCCTTCTCCGGTGAGTTCATGGGCCGCCTTGAGAGACTCGTGTACCATCGCGCTGTAGGTGACGACCGTGGCATGGCGTCCCGGTTTGAGGACGCGAGCACGGCCCACCGGCAGAACCGGCTCGGGCGAGAGGGCGTCGGCCTTGAGGTGGTAGTATAGGAATTTGTGCTCACAAAAAAGCACCGGATCATCTATCGCCACCGCCTCGAGGAACATCCAGTAGGCATCTTCGACCGTGGCCGGAGTCATCACGACCACACCCGGATACTGCGCGTAGATGGACTCGAGACACTGGCTGTGGAATGGCCCGCTGCCCTCCGTACCACCCGAGGGCAGACGCACCACGATCGGGCAGGGAACTCCGGTGCGGAAATAGTGCGTCGCGGCATGATTGATAATCTGATTGAAGGCGATCGAGGAGAAATCGGCAAACTGCATCTCGATGATGGGACGCATCCCCTCGATCGCCGCGCCAATGGCCGATCCCATCATGGCGTCCTCGCTGACCGGAGCATCGAGAACCCGCCCCGGGAAACGCTCCGCGAGGTGCTTGGTGGCCTTGAAGGCACCACCGAAGGCAGCCACATCCTGTCCGTAGATGTAGACGTTGTCGTTCTCGGCGAGAATCTTTGCCTGAGCCTCGCGTATGGCCTCCAGATAGGTGATCGGCATGAGTTTTCGGGGCGAATCTTGCCCCAACCCGATCCTTCTGCAAGCCCACATAAGAACTGATGACACTGCCCGCCCGGCGAGCGACCGCTTTCGCCGACGGTGCTTCCGCGATGGCGTAAATGCGCTCAGCCCCGCAGTTTCGGAAATCCTTCCGAGCGGTATAGGGATTGCATCCATGACCTCTCGCTTCCTTTCCATCGCCGTGCCCATTGCCGTGCTGACCCACGGCGGATCTTTTACCCACGCCGAGACAACGGCAAAGCCCTCCGTGAAACTGACGGAGCAGGCCGATCGTCTCCGCATCGAGATGAACGGCGAACATTTCACCGACTACATCGTCCGGGGTGAAGAACGCTTCTTTCCCCTCTTTTATCCCGTGCTCGGTCCGGGCCAGGTGGCGATGACTCGAAAATACCCTCTCGAAGTGATTCCCGGCGAAGACAACGACCACCCGCACCATCAGTCGATCTGGTTTGCCCACAGCGAGATCAATGGTCACTCTTTCTGGGCGGTAAAACCGTATCACGGAAAGTCGCCCGGAAAGACGGTACACCAGAAATTCACCTCCATCGAAAGCGGGGAGCGCGAGGGCGGGTTCGTATCCGAAGACGCCTACGTCGCGGACGACGGAACCGTGATCCTGACCGATACGCGCACGGTCCGGTTCATCGCTCCCGAGCAACCCGACGGACCGCGCATCCTCGACATCACCATCGCCTTCCACGCCTCGAACGGTCCCGTCACCCTCGGTGATGAGAAAGACGCCGGCATGGCCATCCGCGTGGCGTCTGAGCTGCAGGTGGAAAAACGCACCGGGGGGGAAAAGGGCAAGATGCTTTCGGGCAAGGGCCACCTTCTCAACAGCGAAGGGATCAAGGACAAAGACACCTGGGGCAAGCGGGCCCGCTGGCTCGACGCCTATGGAGAAGTCGGCGGGAAGCCCGTCGGCGTGGCGATCATGGATCATCCCTCGAATCCGCGCCACCCCAGTTACTGGCACTCGCGCACCTACGGACTGCTCACCGCTAATGTCTTCGGCAAGAGTTTCTTTGAAGCACTGCCCGACAAGTCCGCAGGTCAGATGGTGATCCCGGCGGGAGAGACCGTCACCTTCCGCTGGCGTTTTGTCTTCCACCGTGACGACCCGAGCAAAGCGAACATCGAGGGTCTCTACAAGGCGTTCGCGGCCGATTGATCGCCGCGCCCTGTCGGGCTCTCGTCAATGCTTCAGTAGTTTCCGTCGCGCACCTCGAAATGGGTCGGCTTCCCGAGGAGGGGGCGTCCGAGGCCGACCCATTCGGCAACCCAGTCGATGAGGGTCTCCTCCGAAATCTGCGGCGGGCCAAAGAGCCGATGCGCCTTTGCCGCATTGTTCAGCCAGGCGGTCGACGCTTCGGTGCCCGTGAACTCGACGATGCGGTTCAGTTTTTCACCGAGCGCTTCCGCCGTCTCGCGGACCGAAAGGATTCGTGTTCCCGTCACATTCAGGACAAAGGCCTCCGGCGCGGGTGAGGCCAGGTCGAGAGCGCGGATCGTATGAGTCACCGCGTCCCCCTGCCAGATGCAATTGAAATAACCCATCGTCACATCAACCGGCTCACCGGCGAGAATATTCAACGTCAAATCCACAAGCACTCCGTATCGGAGATCGACCGAGTAGTTCAGACGGATGAGCGACAGCGGAGTGCCGTGGCGTTCGCTCGCCGCGAGAAAGGACCGTTCCCGACCGAGACAGGAGAGGGCGTAGTCTCCGACGGGAGAGGGTTCCTCTTCCTCGTCAGCGCCTCCGCTCTCCGGAGGGACAAAGGGATAGACACAGCCTGTCGAAAGAGCAACGATCGACGCGGCAGCGTATCGCTCGGCGACCCGCGCGGGCATTTCCTCATTGAAGAGCTTCAGATCCTCGGGCGATCCGGAGGTGCCGAACTTTTTCCCGGCGAGGAAAAAAACCGATCCGGCGTCAGGGAGGGCCGCGCAGGCAGTCGCGTCACAGAGATCGGCCGAAACGGTCTCGATGCCCGCCGACTCGAATGGCTCGCGGGCGGCTGCATCTCCGAAGCGCGAAACCGCGATCACCTTTCGTCCCGATCCGATTACATCGAGGCCACGCCGCAACATCCGGGCGAGATGAAATCCCATCTTCCCGCCGGCCCCGGCCACGAGGAAATCCCCTTCGCTGCGAGCAAGCGTTTCGATGACTCCCCGATCCGGTTCGCTCGCGAGCAGATCCAGTTCTTCGACGGACTGAGGACAGAGGCGGAGGGGATTCATTTTTTTCGGAGCAGGAACTGGACCGCATCGCCCACGACGAACCCATCCGAGTCCGCGTTCGTCAGGATAACCTCGGTGCGACCCGAGTCGAAGCCGAAAACGCCCAGCGAAACAAAACCGTTGATGTCCCCTGCTCTTTTCCGCTGATCGACTGAGATGGTTTTTTCCCCGTCCGCCGTGCCCAGGACGATCCTCGCCCGGCTCGAGCGGTTCGTGTTCGGGGGAAACGCGAACCGCACCTCATACTCGCCCGCCTCCGGCAGATCGACGGGAAAGGAGAGGGATTTTTCCTCCGCCACCAGGGAGGATCCGAAGGCGTCGTGTCGGTAACCATCCCCGATGAAGCGCGCGGCCGAGGTCGAAGAGACCCATTCGCCCACCGCCTTTGCCTTCGCATCGTCCACCACGATGCCGGGCAATGAATCGGGCGTGAGCACTTCGCGGGGCGCGGCGTCGGGCGGCAGATCGAGGATCTGGCCATCGGCGAGGAGTCGCTCTCGCAATTCGGCGTAGGGCAGATCCTGCACCGCGATCCCGCGGTCGAGCGCCATCACCGCCGCCGTCGCCGCCGACTGCCCCAGGATCATGAAGACCGGCTCCATCCGGATCGATCCGTAGGCGATGTGGGAACTGGAAAGGCAGACGGGGACAAGCAGGTTTTCCGCATCGCCCCGCTTTGGAATGATGGCACGGTAGGATACGACGTAGGGACCTCCGGGCGAGACCTGTACATCGCCTTCGTTCTGCACATGCCCCTCCGGTGTGACATACCGTTGCACGTTGTGAGAATCCATGTTGTAGCTCCCGAGTCCGACGGAGTCTTCCGCCACCCTGACACGACGACAATCGAGTTCACTCACGACATAGTCCGAGATCATCCGACGGGCTTCCCGCACATAGATCTGGCGAGGCCAGTTCCCGTTCCCGGTGAACTCGTCGGCGGCGAGTCCCCAGGGGGCCATCGCCTCGCGAACCACTTCGGGGACACGCGGATGATGGGCGAGGGACCACATGAGCCCCTTCTGATAGACCTCGTGCTCCTTTACGATCCGCGCCCGTTCCTCGTAAGTGGCTTCGGCATAGTGGTGATTCATCCCGATGTTGTCGGTGGAGAAAGCCCCGAGGTTGTTTGTGTCGGTCTTGTGGTTTGGCATCATCTCCGGGCTCCAGGGCATACGCAGGTCGCCGGCCTCGAAGTTGCGGAAGAGCAGCTCATACTGCTTCTCATCGTAGCCTTCCGGCTTTGGGAACGGAGTCCGGTTGCGCGGATCGTTGCTCATGCACATGCGAAAGTTGAAGGCCTGGATGCCTTGGTCGCCCTGCCCGTCCTCGCCCGGAGCCTTCGCCGAAACCCGTGGGACCAGCCCGCTCGCGGGATTTCCCGGCACGACATAGGGATCGACCGCTTTGGTAAAGAGATGGCTCTTCATGTGCGTCTTCTGCACGCCGTTGATCGATTCCCCGTAGACCGAATTTGCCTCGCGTCCGACATGAAAGTTCACTCCGGCGGCGGCGAGGAGATCTCCCTCGTAGGTCGCGTCGAGAAACATGCCTCCCTCGAAGATCCGGCCCGACTCCATCGCAATCGAGACGATGCGCCCTTGCTTCGAGACGACTCCCCCGGCGCGATGCAGTCGCTCCCCGAACACCAGCGTCGCTCCGCTCTCTGCGGCGAAGGCATCCATGATCTTCTGCGCCACTTTGGGTTCGAACACCCACATCGTGGCGGACTTCGGGTCGAAGAGCGGTTTGCCACGCCGCTCCGATGGCTCGTCCGGCTTCTGTAGGGGCCACGAAGCCGGGTCGCTGTAGTGTTCGTGGATGCGTGCGTAAAATTCGCGACTGATTCCGCCGATGGTTTCCTTTCTCCCCGCATCGGTTGCACCAAGGCCGTTCGTGGTCAGCCCGCCGAGGTGGTCGCCCGGCTCGATCACGACGACCGATTTCCCCATGCGTGCAACCTGCACCGCTGCCGCGACCCCTGCACTGGTGCCCCCATAGATCACGACATCGGCGCGGTGGGGACCCTCTGCCACTGCCGGATGCCAGGCCGGGAGGCTGCAGAGAACGAGGAAGAAGCTCAGACGCAAAGCAGACATGACTAAAACTGTGGCGCGACTCTCCGGCGATGCCAGTCATTTCTGCGGCAGCGGGGCGCGGCCTCACGGCCTGCGCATGAATGGGGGGGAAAGTCGCCTTTGCGGAAAGGTGGAATTGGAATCGATTCGTCGAATGGGGCTTGCGCGAAGGAGCGAAATCCGATTCAATCCCCAGATGAGCGATCCCTCCCCAGGGGCGAGCGGCCGCGGCCGTTGGCGACCTCCCGCCGTGGAGGAGATGCAGGCCATGCTGTCGCAGTACGCTTTCGACTCGCTGCTGGGGGCAGGTGGCATGGGGGCAGTCTACAAGGCCGTGCAGACCAGCCTCGAGCGTCCCGTCGCAGTGAAGGTGCTGCCCGGCGATCTGCTCGACAACGAGGACGCCAACTTCGTGGAGCGCTTCAAGAACGAGGCGCGAACGATGGCGAAATTGAGCCATCCCAACATCGTCAACGTCTTCGACTTCGGCGAGACGGACACGGGGCTGCTCTATTTTGTGATGGAGTACATCGATGGCACCGACGTGGCCCAGATGATCGTTTCCCAAGGCCGGCTGCCCGAGGAATACGCCCTGGCCATCACCGCGCATGTTTGCGACGCCCTCGCCTACGCCCACGCCCGCGGGGTGATTCACCGGGACATCAAGCCGGCGAACATCCTCATCAGCCAGGAGGGCCAGGTGAAGGTCGCGGACTTCGGCCTGGCCAAACAGAGCGACTCCGCTGCCGGCCTGACCAAGACAAACATGGCCATGGGCACGCCGGACTTCGTCGCCCCCGAGGCCCTCATCGCCGGGGAGACCGTGGATGGACGGGCCGACCTCTACGCGGTGGGAGTGATGCTCTACAACATGCTCACCGGGGAAATCCCGCGGGGCCGCTGGTCTCTGCCAGGGGAGAAGCTGGGGACCGACCCGCGCTTCGACGAGATCATCGCCATGGCGATGGAGGCCAACCGCGAGGACCGCTACCAGAACGCGACTGCGATCCGCACGGACCTCGACCGGATCCTGACGACACCGCGGTCGAAGGAGGCCGCGGCGAAAGGAGATCCTCCACCCAACGCCGAACGCCACAAACATACGCCGGACCAGGCAAAACATGCGGCACCTCCTGCGAAGTCTTCGGGAAAGCCGATCCTGCTCGGGATCGCGGCAGTCGCACTGGTCGCCGTCGGGGCGGGCGTCTTCCTTTTCCCTCGAAAGGAAAAATCGCCCGTGGTCGAGGCACCGTCTCCGGCGGCGGTCATCGCCCCCCCAAAGCTCACGTCCGAACCTGCGACGGTTTCCACTCCTCCCAAGACCGAGGCATCCAAACCTGCTCCGAAGGCCGCGACGAAACCATCCGCTCCCCCCTCGCAGGCAAAGCCGGAAGTCGTCGCCGCCTCGATTCCGGTCAGCCCTCCCGCACCCAAACCCACCACTCCGGTTTCTGCACCGTCCGCCCTCGCCGAGAATCCGGCCTCGGCCGCCCGCGACCGGCCCTGGCAAAACAGCCTCGGGATGAAGTTCGTCCCCGTTCCCGGAACGCGCGTCCTCATGGCCATTCACGAGACGCGGCGCCGCGATTACGCGGCCTATGCCGCTGCGGTCACCGGGGTGGATGAGACCTGGAGAGCACCCCGCTTTTCCGGAGTCGACCTGCCCATCGGCGACGATCACCCGGTCAGCATGATCAGTTGGGCGGACGCCGGTGCCTTTGCCGCCTGGCTCTCGGTCAAGGAGAACCACGCCTATCGATTGCCCGCCACCCGTGAATGGCTGCTGGCGGTTGGGGTCGGACTCGCGGATCCCGAATCGCAGACCGAAGCCGATCTGTTCGGCCAACTCGACAAGCAGTATCCCTGGGGAGATTTGAAGCCGGGGGCGTCGGGCAATTACAAGGGCAGCGAGGATCCCTTTGACCTCACCGCTCCGGTGGGCAGCTTCCAGCCCAACGGAAACGGGTTGTTCGACCTCGGCGGAAACGTCTGGGAGTGGTGCACCGGCACCGATGGCAAGGCGGCGATTCTGGGATGTGGGTATCTCAACTACGGCCCCTTCCGCAAATCGACGACCCAGCGACTTCCTCCGGCGGACCTCCGCGTTCCCGACAACAATGCCGAAGGCCACGTCGCGGGCTTCCGCATCGTCCTTCCCCTCGACGAGACGCCTGCGACGAAACCCGCTCCCGCCGCGAAGCCTGACAAGACCACCCAGACCGACCCCGTCTCCCTGCGATTGGTCGAGCTGGAGAAGATCTACCTCAAGGCTCTCGCCGAGCGGGTCGAAGGCCCCCACCAGGCAGCACTCTCCGATCTCAACGGCAACTACACTGCCGCGCTCGACCGCAGCATCGCCAGTGCCTCCCGCGACGGCAAGCTCGACGAGGCTCTCGCGCTGCGCCGGGAGAAGGAGTTGGTGCTTTCCACCGCCGCAGTGCCGGAGACCGACGAGGAAGGCACGCCCGATTCCCTCAAGACCCTGCGATCGACCTGGCGGAAGCAACTGGCCGATCTCCTTGCGAAACGGAACGACCGGGCGAAGCCGCTCAACGCCGCCTACGACCGAGCCCTCGGCGTCTACCAGGACGAACTCACTAAAGCCCAACAGCTTGACGGAGCCCTGCGGGTCAAGGGCGTGCGCGACCATCTCTCGTCGCAGGGGTCTCCTTCCAGCGCTCCGGCACCGGCGACACCAACGACCGCCCCGTCCCTCGGCTCGGGTGGGGCGGCATCCATCCCCGTCGCCCCAGTCGCGCCGCCTCTGCGTGCCGATCAGGTCCTTCCGCCCCTGCCCCCGGCGACTCAGGAGGAGATCCGCGCGCTCTGTGAATGGACCCTGGGGAAAGGCGGGCGCGTCGGGCTGCGCAGCGACGGCGGAGTGAAATACGTGGAGAAGCTGGAGAACCTGCCCAAAGGGAGATTCACCCTCGTGGAGTTCAAGGTCTACGATCTCTCCTTCACCGCCGAAAACGACGAGCGGAAGTGGTTCGAGATCCTCGGCCGCGTCCCCGACTTGGAGAGCATCTACTTCGACAAGAACTTCGGCACCATGCCGATGGAGATGCTGCGAGGAGCGACGAAGCTGAGGTCCCTGCGCCTGGCTCCCGCCGCCGTGGACGATGCCTCCTTCGCCCACCTCTCGAGCCTGAAGAATCTCGAGTCCCTCTCCATCACCTACATGGTGAAGCAGTTCACCGGTGCCGGACTCGGCTACCTCAACGAGAATCTGCTCGAGCTGAACACCAACAGCCCCACGCTGACTGCGGAGGGCCTGGCCTTTCTGCCGCGCTTCAAGAAGCTGCGGAAGCTCAGCCTCTGCGGCGACAGTCTCGGAGGGCGGGTCGGCTCGCTCACGGACGCCATGCTCGTCGGCCTCGCCGCCCTGCCGGACCTGGAGCACCTCGACCTCAACGAGCGAAATCT
>CALDKL010000893.1 GCA_937898895.1 uncultured Verrucomicrobiae bacterium
GATCATGAGCAGAGCAAAGAGAAAGGCCCCAATCAGGGCCATCCAGAGCAGACGGATCGGATACGGCCCCAGAAAATCGAGGAAATTTTTCTGCGTCGGGAGACTCGGTCCGACGAATCCGTAGTTCCACCGCGTGATTGCGTCCAGGACGGCGAGCAGGGCCATGTAGAGCAGTGTCAGGAGCACCGCATTCCGCCAATCGCACCAACCCGGGCGAAAACGGTCTGCGACGAGGATCCAGGCGACGGACACCGGGATCCAGGCGTGGTAGATCCAGAACAGCCAGAACCAGAGGTGCGATGGCCCCACGTAGAGCGAAGGGGTGAGAAAGGCGCAGGAACACAGGGCGATGCTCCAAAAATAGAGAAGCGACTGGGAAATCCGATGGCGTGTCACCACGGCATGGGCCCCGAGCAGGTTGGCGAGGTTGCAAAAATGCAGGGGAAGCGACTCGGACCAGGAAAAGCGTTCGGGGAACAATCCGTATCCGTTGCTCAGCACCCAGGAAAGAAGGCAACCCGTCGCGATTGCAATCCGCGCCGGGCGCGCCGCCGTATCGCGAACGCGTCGCGCCACGATGATTGTGACGATGACGGCGACGAGGCATGTTCCGAGCGAGACAAAATGAAGGGGCGATCCCTGGGAAAACGTGTCCATCGCGAACGCCGACTCAGTAGAGCTGCCCCTTGCGGTAAGCGGCCGGTGAAATGCCGCGGTGCTGTTTGAGCATGCGGCTGAAATAATAGCGGTTGGGAAATCCGCAGTCTTCCGCGACCTGCTCGATGGACTGATCGGTGTGTCGGAGGAGGTGGCAGGCGCGGTCGAGACGGTAGCTGAGGAGCACGCTCATCGGCGCGAGGCGGACCTGGGAGCGAAAGAGATGGTTCAGATTGCGCACGCTGACCCCGGCGGAGCGGGCCGCGTCCGCTGCGCTGATCCGGCGGGCGAGATTGGCCTGGAGAAACTCCATCGCCTTGCTCACCCGCGAGTCGAGCTTCTGGTCGGTCCAGGCTCTTGTCGGCAGTGTTCCGAGGGCGTGGATGACGAGGGCGGCTGATTCCCAGTTGTAGGGCTCGCCTTTCGCGTTCTCGAGCGATTCGAGAAACCCCTGGGACACGGCATCCAGGGAGCAACTGTAGACTCCGGGCACGGAGAGCAGATCGGAACGACCGAGGATGAAATGGACATACCATTTGGTGAACGGCTCCGGATTGCGCGAGCTGAAGGTGGTCCTGGGCGGGATGAGATACAAGTGGCCCGGATTCAGGATCGTCTCCATGCCCTCGTAGGTGACGACGGCTTTCCCGTCGACAGGGCAATAAAGTCTCCAGTAGGGATCGATCAGGCTGCGCAGGTTCCATCGCTGCAGGCGAATCTTGCGCGTGGCGAGGATCTCGAGTGACATCCCCGGCAGCATGACCTCGCGTTCGCCCTGGACTTCGTGCGGAGATCCCTCGGGAACGAGACTGAAAAAGGTCTCTCGCTTGCTGCTCATTCTGCCATCTTGCCGAAGGTGACAAATGGCAGCGAGCGTGTCGAGACGTTATTTCAGACTTTCAGGAATTTCTTTCTCGATCCGATACACCGATGGTGAGGGTTATGGGGAACCGGGAAGCTCGACATCAGGTCGGCGGGAGATCCCGCACCCACTGCTCGGATTCGTTGCTGCGTGGCAGGATCTCGACAATATCGGCGAAGACGATGCCGTCGTGATCGAGGAGCTGATTGCACCGACCGTAGAGGATTTCCCCCGGTTGTTGTCGCAGGGCCCGTGCGATTCGTTCGTCCGCAGGCACGGAAAAATAGGCGACAGGCGCACCGCGATAGGTCATTCCGCTTTCTCCCAGGATGGCTCCGAGAGGTTTGCTGCCCACGAGCACGGCGGCCGCGACCTCCGACGGGAGGCCGCCGAGGTGAATCGCAATGGCTCCGTATTCCACCGGAGCCGCCGACGCTGCGGCATGCAGCGTGACGAGGCGCATCAGGAAGGTCTCGCTCGACTCGCGCTGGTGGACCTCGAGGTAGAGCCGCGAATGGTGGAAGGCGGCGAGGGTCGGGGTCATATCGTTCGTGTGAACGAGCAGGGAACGGTAGGGGTAGGGCACTTCTTCGCCGTGGAGGAAACGAAAATCCGGAAGGGCTCGTCCGTCTTTCTCATAAAAATAGTGGAAGGGCATGAGCCAACTCAGTGCCTCCGCGAGTTCGCGACGGGTCTCGGTCCGGTCGTCCGTAATCGGAGAAAAGGCCGGGTCAGGAGTGGGATGCATCACAGTGCCGGGGCAGGAAGAAACCTTGAAGAAGTCGGTCGATCTGGAGCAGTCCCTCTCGGCGAATGAGAATCTCGTCGCCAACGAGGTCGAGCAATCCCTTGGCGGCGAGGCCAGTCAACTGTTCCCGGAAACGGATTGCCGGATCCTCGCCGTATTTGTTGCGGAAATAGGCTCGGCTGGTGTGGCCGAGCTTGAGCTGGAGGATGAATTCGCGGAGGAAGCGTTCCTCCGGGTTGGTTGGGTAGGCGCGGAACAGGGGCAGCTCGCCCGCTTCGAGTGCCGTCATGTAGGGACCCACATCGGCCTGGTTCTGATAGTGAATCCCGCCGAGGTGACCAAAGCTCGCGACTCCGGCGGAGAGGAGGTCGGCACCGGCCCAGAGACTGTCGCGATAGACAAATTTCGTCGTCTTGGGATTCTTCACGACGGTGTAGGCGCTGTTCACGGTGTAGCCTGCCTCTTCGAAGCGCGCGAAGGCCCAGTCCGCCCAGGCCCGTTTCGTCTTCCAGTCGGCGACGGGTGCCGTGACTCGCCCCGATTCCCGCATCTCCCGGTAGATCGTGGTATTGAAAGGGATCTCCATCTGATAGATGGTGACGCTGTCAGGATCCTGCTCGATGGCGGTGCGGACGACCCGTTCCCAGTTCTCGCGAGTCTCATCCATCATTCCCGCGATCAGATCGATGTTGAGCTGTTCGAACCCGAGGGTCTTGGCGAAGGCGATGGCGCGAAAGGCCTCCTTGGATCGGTGGGCGCGTCCGTTTACCTCGAGGATGTGGTCGTCGAAACTCTCGATGCCGAGGCTGAGCCGCGTGATTCCGATCTCGCGCAGGGTCTCGAGCTTTTTTTCGGTGAGCGTGCCCGGTTCGGCCTCGAAGGCCACCTCCTCCGCCTCGTCCCAGGGAAAGAGTTCCTTCATTCGCCCGGTGAGGTGATGGAGCTGGTCCGTCGAAAGATAGCTCGGGGTGCCTCCTCCAAAGTAAACAAACTGGGGTTTGCGACCGGCGAGGTAGGGGGAGGCGGCGTAACGCTCGAATTCCCGGAGACCGGCATTCAGGTAGGCATTGATCTCGGCAGCACTCTTGTCCGTGTAGACACGGAAATAGCAGAAGTGGCAGCGTTTCCGACAGAAGGGGATGTGGAAATAGACTCCCAGATTCGTGTCGACGGGGCGAGGCGAGCGGAGGACGGCGTGCACCGCTTCCTTGTGCCCGGGCTCCCAGAAGGAAAACGGCGGGTAGTTTGCGACGAAGTAACTGCCTGCCTCGGTCTGTTCGGAGGATTGGGTGTCGAGCGGGACCCTCAGCTTGTCGATCACTCCCGAGGGCTGTGTGGATTTGGATGGGGTGGCCATGATCTCGGTAGGGGAGGTGGAGGAGAAGAGCAGGACGCTCAGTTTCGAAAACCATACACCACGCCATCGTCCCCGCAAACCACGAGGGTCCCGCGCGATGCCGCCGGTGACGCCTTGATCTGAGCCCCGAGATCGTAGCTCCAGGCCTCGGTTCCGTCTTTGCGATTTACCGCATAGAGTCGCCCGTCCATTCCGCCCTGCCAGATCGTGTCGGCACTGACGAGGGGAGAACTCGCCAGCGCCCGCCGCGCGACGAAGGCCCAGGTCTCACCGCCCGTGGCCCGATCATACGCGACGAGACGTTTGTCAGGGCCGGCCACGTAGACCTGGGTTTCATCCACCGCCGGGGAGGCCGTAAATTCGTTGCCCGTCGCCGTCTTCCACAAGATCTCTCCCGAATCGATCCGAATCGCGATGACCTCGCCGCCGTTGTGGGCGACGTAACAAATCCCGTCGCGCACCGCCGAGGAATTGGCGACATAGGCACCGATCTCGATCTCGCGTTTGCCGCCTTTTCCATCGGCCGGGAGAATGTGGAAGAGTCCGTCGCAGCCGCCAAAGGTCAGATCGAAACGTCCGTTCCCCGATTCTACCAGCGAGGGTGTTGCGACGACGTAGTTTCCCGTCTCTTCCTTCCACAATTCCTTGCCAGATGCTGCCTCGAGGCAGTATACGAAATAGTCATGGCTGCCGACGAAGACTCGAGAGGGTTCGCCCTCGCGCACAAGAGTGTTGAGTCCCCCCTCGATCTTGCCCTCCGTTTCGAACCGCCACGATTCCTTCCCATCCGCGACCGAGAGGGCATAGATCAGTCCGTAGGTGTCTCCCACAAAGACCCGTTCTCCCAGCACTGCTGCCGGGGCGATGATGGGGCCATCGGTCTTGACGGTCCACACGGGCGATCCGGTTTCGAGATCGAGGGCATACAGGTTTCCATCCTGGCTGCCGACAAAGACCCGGCCTCCGGCGATAACGGGTGTGGCATCGATGGGGGGACGGCGCTTTCCTTCCTCCGCCGGGGGTTCGTATTTCCAGGCCAAACGCAGGGGTGGCCGGATCGACTCCGGGGTGACGCCGCGCATCTCCGGGTCGCCACGGAAGAGAGACCAGTCGGCGACCGGCTCTGGCGAGGAGACGGTCGTCTCGTCGGCAGGGGCCTCCGGATCGGCGCCCCTCTCACAACCCGCCACGGTCACGAGCATCGCTACAGCGACAAGTCTTCCAGGAAACCCAAGAATCCGTCTGGCGACGCGTTTCAAGAGAAAAGGAATCGTTGTTTTGCCAGAGCGGTTCATTTTTCTATGATTATCTTGATTTTCCAAAATATCAATGCATCCTAGGGAAGTGTTGAGCATTGCTTGCGTTTTCCTGCCTGACCACTCCATGAAAGCGTTTCTGTCTCTGGTATTTCTTTATTCTTTTGCCACTCCCGCACTCTTTTCTCAGGAGGAAATGGGGCCGCCGGAGTGGATGAAGGACATTACTCGTCTTCCGCCTGGCGACTACGCGAATCTCCGCTCCGTGGCTCTGGAATATACGCTCGATTGGAATCACCAGATCAATGCCGGCAGGGTGGGCATCGCCATCGCCCGCAGCGAAGAGAAGAACGGTCGCTACGTGGGGGACGCGGAGGGGCGCAGTACTGGATTTGCGCGACTGCTCTATCCCTATGATTTCCGGGCGCAGTCCATCGTCGAACCCGCTTCCCTGCGACCGCTCACTTTCCAGCTCTCCGAGCGCGAGCGCGGCGCGGAGAATCACTACGACATCCTTTTTGAACCGAAGCGGCAAATTTTCACGACGACTTCAAAGCGCGACGAGGAAGTGGTCTCGAACACGGGGCGCTTTCGTTTTGATTTCGGTCAGGATGTGCTCTCGTCGGCCTTTTATCTCCGCAGTCAGCCTCTCCGCGACGGGGAGGAGATCTCGATGGTGGTGACGCCTTTCAATCGACCCTATGTGGCGCGTTTTCTCGTGGTTGGACGCGAGACCCACAAGGTGAAGGGGAAATCCTACAGTACCATCAAACTCGACGCCGAGGTCGGAAAGGTGAATCCGGACCTCACCATCAACACCTACGAGAAGGTCAAAAAGACCTCTCTTTGGTTTACGGATGACGAGTATCGTATCCCCCTGGAGTTGCAATCTCAGCTTGCGTTTGGCTTTGTCTCGGCCCGGCTCGATGAGATGAAGTGGCTGGAGTGATCGACGATCAGCCCGCATTTCTCATACCCTATTGTCGCGAGACGCCGCGAGGACTCGTCCCGGCGAGGTGCGCGGTCCGGATTTCGCGAAGGGCTGTATGAGAACATACCGCGCAAGGGGAATCCGGACCGGAACGAAGCGGGGGCGGGCGGTAGCCAGTCGCAGCCGATAGGGTATGAGAAATGCGGGTTCGGCAGAGAGAAGGGGGCCGGGGGCATGGGAAAGCGCCCCTGCGCGGCGGGCGTTGGCAAATCCTGGCTGGATTTCAGGAGTGGGTGAAAATTTTAAAATTTTCACACTTCTTTCCTGACGAAAAGTAGAAATTCAAGTAAATTGAACGATTCCGATGGCTAATCGAAAACGTTCGACCTCCTCCCCTCGTCGCTCAGGACCCTTTTCTGCTCTTTCCGGAGGGAGGGGCAAAGCAAAGGGCAAGGCCAAGGCCAAGGCTCGCA
>CALDKL010000894.1 GCA_937898895.1 uncultured Verrucomicrobiae bacterium
GCTGCAGGCGAGACGCTGGCAAATCTGCGCGAAGGCCTGGCGACGCTTCCCGAGCCCATTCAGCGGCGCGTCGTCGCCGCAAACTACCGCCGAGGCACCCCATCACACGCCCTCGCCCTCCTCCAACTCGCCGCCGACGACACTCTCGCCAAACCGGTGCGCAAGGCAGCACTCAATGGCCTGAAACAATGGGAGGCGACCATCGAAACCGACCCCGTTCTCGGTCATTACCGACCCCAAACAGTGAAGGAGGGTCGTCGCTTCACCTCGCTCGCTCCGGTGCTCGGAGACACACTGAAACAATTTCTCACCCACTCCGGGGATCCCGATCTCACCACTCTCGCGATGGAGTTCGCAACACAGGCAGCCATTCAGCTCGACCCTTCCACCCTTCTCGCGCAGGCGGGCAACGCAGCGCTGCCTCCCTCCCTGCGCGTCGCTGCGATCGAGAGCCTCGTCACCACCGCCCCCGATGGTACCAAAGAACGGGTTTCCTCGCTTCTCGCGGATCCGGTCGCGCCGGTCCGCGCGAGTGCGATGAAGGCCGCCTTTACTCTCGGACTCGAGGGCATTGCAGAAAAGGCCATGAGCGCGATCGGCGACGCTCCCCTGCCCGTCGCCCGCGCCGCGATGGCCGGTCTCGCGAAATCGGATCCCGACACCATCAACGCTCTGTGGCGCGAACGAGATGCGAAGTTGCGGCCCGGTCTCTGGCTCGACGCCTACCTCCCCCTTTCCGAAATGGGGCGGGCAGAGGCGAGCGCCTATGCCGGTTCGTCTCCGAACGCGGTCTTTCTCCTGAGTCTCCACGGTGGCGACACGGCCGCCGGGGAACTGGTTTTCAAGAATCAGGGCGCCTGTCTCCAGTGCCACAAAGTCGGCGGCGAGGGCGGTGACAAAGGCGGTGTCCAGGGCCCCGATCTGCGCGATGTCGGTGCTCGGCTCGCTCGCGAGAAAATTCTCGAATCCGTCGCCACGCCGGGCGCGGAGATTGCGGCAGGCTACGGCATGGCAACGGTCACCCTGAAAAACAAGGAGACTGTCATCGGTCGCCTCGCCGAAGAGACCGAGGACCACCTTGTCATCATCGGACTCGACAATCGTTCCCGCAGGATCTCGCGCGGCGAAATCGGCAGTGTTTCGCCTCCCGTTTCGGCGATGCCACCTCTTGCAGCCGCTCTGCCCCCACGCGATTTTCGCGATCTCGTTGCCTTCCTCGCTTCCCAAACCGGAGGCAAGGGGAAGGCCGACGAGACCGCGCACGGAGACGGGGAATCCATCGCGAAGTGAATGCCGCGAAGCGCGGCGGCAGCCAGGTGCGCTGACAGCATCCCTCTTTCACTTCAGCAGCCGCAAGGCTGCCGTCTCAAAAATGGCCTGCCACTCCGGCGCGAGGAGGCAGTCGCTGTCTTCCTGTGCATTGCCGCGATTCTTCGCCTGTTCCGCCGTTGGGGAGTAGTAGAGATAGCCGTTGCTGTATCCGGAGACGAAGGTCAGCGGATGCGGCGAACGTTCCTTCAGCCCCAGCCCGATCGCAACGGTCAACTCGCCGGGAAAGGTGACAAGGCGAAAGTCGCCCACCTGCAGCCTCACCACCTCGGCGGTGACGGTTTCTCCCAACTCGGCGCGACGCGCCTGATGGCGAGAGAGCAGCTCGAGATTGATCTGTCGGCGGGTCAGCTCCTCCATCGTGCGAATGTTGCGCAGGTAGGCATCCATCGCAGCACGATTGGAGACATCCTGGCTTTTCCAGTCGTCGCGACCGAGCAGTTCGTCCTGCAAATAGCGGCCCGCAACCTCGGAAGGCGTTGCGGGATTGAGGTGATATTTCACATAGAGCGGCAGAAAGGTCTCGAAATTCAGGGTCGTGCCCTTGAGGGCGGCAGAGAGTGTCTCGATCTCCTTCTCCATCTCCGCGATGCGCGGAGCGTGGTCGGCTCGTGGCAATGTCAGGGTCTCGTTTGCGATGGCAAGGGGAGCCTCGGCACGAGTACGGATGGACCGGAGTCCTGACAAAGCGCTCAATCCGAGACGCATCCCGAGATTTTTTCCGTCGCGCGGGAGATCGACCGACTTGTAGAGCACCGGATTGATGTCGCCGCCACAGCCTTGCAGAAAGAGCGCGGTGGCGCTGCCGTCACCAAGATTTGCCTCGATCGTGAGGGCAGCCTGGCCGGTGAGATCCGCACCGTTTCCACCATCGGGCAGCCCCATGATGGGATGAACGGCAAACTGGAAGATCGCTGCAAGCGGCTGCCCATTGTCGATGCGATCCAGGCGCAGCAAACCGATCTCGGGATCGATCGGACCTATGGCGGCGACATCCTCATCGAAAGGCAGGGAGTAGGCGTGGCGCACGTCGCCCTCCTTTCCATTCTTCAGCCGGAGTCGTCGGTTTTCCATGATGCTGTCTTCATGCCCGGTCCCGGCTCCGGCTTTCACGGGAACGCGAAGTTTCCAGGCCGCCTTGACCGCCGCGACCGTTCGTGTGGTGATGTCAGGCGCGACGACGGCATGACAATGGCTCGCATTGACGAGGAGAGACTCCGGAGCGATCCCGAGATCTCGTTTCAGAGCAGCCCGCACCTCACTGAGGAATGGATCGCGGATCGACCCGATCTCGGCGATTGCGACGGCATCGATGGCCACGATCACCGCATGGCTCTCTCCCTGGGAAAGCACGAGCGCCTTCACCATCGGCGGATTCTCCTTCGCCGGATGATCGGGGTGAGTGATCTCGATCTTCGAAACTCCGGCGAGCAGCGGAGCGCCCTCCAAAAAAGCAGGAGTCACAACAAACGAGAAAAGAATCGAAAGGAGCGAAACGACGACGGCTCGATGGATCATGACCCGAATCTTCCGGATGGTTTCCCTCCTGTCGATGGCCTAGTGAGACGGAAATGCGCGAAACGGGAACTCAGGCCGGATTCGCTCTCCTCCCGAAAATCAGGGAACCGACGCGCACCAGGGTGGCCCCTTCCGCGATCGCGACCGAATAATCGTGGCTCATTCCCATGGAGAGTTCCGGCAGGTCGATTCGATGGGCCTCCGCGAGTTCGTCCCGCAGGGTCCGCATGGCCGCAAAGTGCCGCCGTACCCGCTCGATCTCATCGTCGTAGGGAGGCACGGTCATGAGTCCCCGGACGTGGAGATGGGGAAGACGGATGATTTCCGAAAACACATTCCTCACCTCGGACGCAGGAAACCCGAACTTTGCTTCGTCGCTCGCGACATTGACCTGGAGGAGCCCTCTTGCGACGAGCCCCATCTCTCCGGCGATTCGACTGATATCCCGTGCCAGTCCGAGCGAATCGATGCTGTGGATCAGGGCACAATGGGGCAGCACCTTTCGAACTTTGTTGCTCTGAAGATGGCCGATGAGGTGCCACTCGAGACCGACGGGGGCCGCAGGGGCTTTGGCGAGCAACTCCTGTACTTTGTTTTCTCCAAAAACCATTTGTCCCGCTTCCGCAGCCTCAGCCACCTCCTTCGCTGGCCAGGTTTTCGAGACCGCGACGAGACGCACCGATGCAGGGTCGCGCCCGGCGGCGGCCGCTGCGGCGGTGATTCCGGCCCGAACCTCCTGGAGATTGGTGGCAATGCTCATGTATCCATCAGGTGGTGCAGCCTTTCGCGATCCATTCGCACGATGCGCCAATCGGGAAGGATTTCACCCCCAGATCGCTCGTAGAGATTGATCGCGGCACGATTCCAGTCGAGCACAGTCCACTCATACCGACCCGCGCCACGCTCTTGCGCGATCCCGCCCACAGCCCTGAGCAATGCTTTGCCGAGGCCACGGCCGCGATATTCCGGCTTCACATAGAGATCCTCGAGCCAGATTCCGGACTTTCCGAGGAAGGTGGAAAAGGTGGTGAAGAATATTGCATATCCGACTGCGCCGCTCCCCGCCTCGTCGATCAACGCTTCGGCGACCGGCCTGGTCCCAAACAGGCTCTCTCGAAAGTCTTCTTCCGTTGCCGTCACCTGGTGGGTGAGTCGTTCGAATTCGGCAAGTTCCCGAACCATGCCCATGAGTTCCGGCAAATCGTCCGGACGGGCCGGACGAATGTCGTATTCCTCGCCTGTCTCGCTGATTCTCTTCATCCTTTTCCGGTCAGAGTTGGCACACTCACTGCTTTGCTTTGCTCTTGTCCTCCGGCCACTGGTCGAAGGACATCGGGTTGAAACCAAAACGGCAACCCGGTTGACCACAAGTTTTTTGCGGGTTTTACGGGGGTTTTTCCTGCGCTGGTCAACCGGGTTGTTCGTTTGGGGTCGGAAGTGGGGGCAAGGAAGGCAAATCGATCCCGCACTCTCGCTCAGATCCATTCACAACTTTTGAGAACCGACCTTCCCTGCCACTCGCTTCCATCGTGGGTTCACTCGAAGGAGCCGGAAATCTTGACGCGCGATGACGGTCATTGCGACGGAGCACAGGGTATCGCATCTTTTTCATGAATGATCGGACCAATCAGACCGTATGACCTCGGCGGGATAACCCTCTTGGGTATCGCGATTGCGGGGATAGTTCTGCTCCCGGCGGATCGGACGGCAAACGGGACGGAGGCACAATCCGTCTCGACGTTCCCCCCTGCTCAGATCGAGTTTTTCGAGAAGCAGGTGCGCCCCATCCTCGCCGACAACTGCCTGGAATGCCATCGCGGCACGAAAGCGAAACTGGGCCTGGAACTGGACCATCGCCAGGGATGGTTGAAGGGCAGCGATTACCGCCAGGTCATCGATCTGAAAGATCCGGCCAGGAGCGTCCTCATCCGTGCCGTCTCTCATTCCGGTGAAAAGGGGATTCCCGCGATGCCGGAAAAGGGAGATCGGCTCTCCCCCGAGGCCATCGCCGTGCTCAAAGAATGGATCGGCATGGGCCTGCCCTGGCCAGCCGAAGTGAGAAAGCACGATTCTTCCGCCGATTCGGATCCGCACTGGTCGTTTCAACCAGTAAAACCGATCCCCCTTCCCCCGGGAACGGGCCATCCGATTGATCGCTTCATCCGCAAACGGCAGATCGAAAAGGGAGTCATCCCCGCCCCCCGAGCCGACCGCGCCACGCTCTACCGTCGACTTTCCTTCGATCTGCTCGGCCTGCCACCCTCCTACGAAGATCTCCGCAAGTTCGTGGAAGATCCCCGCTCCGACCTCGAATCCTACAACGCGCTCGTAGGCGAACTGCTCGCCTCCCCTCAGTATGGAGAACGCTGGGCGAGGCTCTGGATGGACGTGGCGCGCTACGCGGATACGAAAGGCTACGAGGGCGCGGGCACGGAACGACGTTTCATCTACAGCTACACCTATCGCGACTGGCTCATTCGTGCCTTCAACGAAGATCTCCCCTACGATCAATTCCTCCTCTATCAACTGGCCGCAGAGCAACTCGTCGATGCCGCCACGCCCGACAAGCGACACCTCGCCGCCCTCGGATTCCTCTCGCTCAGCAAGAACGGAAGCCAGGATGAAATCCTCGACGACCGCATCGACACGACCTTTCGGGGAACGATGGCGCTGACGGTCTCGTGCGCAAAGTGCCACGATCACAAGTTCGACCCCATCCCGACAAAGGAATACTACAGTCTCTACGGCGTGTTCCTGAATTCCCTCACCGTCGAAACTCCGACCATAGGCGAGGAACCATCCACTCCCGAATACAAGACCTATGCCGCCGCGCTCGCGACGAAGCAGAAGGAGATCGACGCGATGCTCGCCCCTCTCCTCGAAACCGCAAAACGGGACAATCCGACCCTCGCAAACAATCCGAAAGCACTCCGCGCACGGATAGATCGGGAGGCACGCAAAAAAGTCGAAGCCCTCGAAGGCAAGCGAGATCAATTCATTGCCGATTCCGGAATGGAGCCTGACAAAGCCATTATTCTCCGAGATCGAGAACAACCCGTCAATCAGCATGTTTTCATCCGCGGCAATCCCGGACGACCTGGTGAACTCGCCCCCCGCCAGTTTCTCTCCATCGCCTCGGCAGACGGCGTGGCAAAGCCCTTTCAGAAGGGCAGCGGACGCCTTGAAATGGCGCAGGAAATCGTTCGACCGGGAAAT
>CALDKL010000895.1 GCA_937898895.1 uncultured Verrucomicrobiae bacterium
AGCCACACATCCCGTCACAGAATGCCTCCGTCTGCGGGACGTTCTTGCGACCATCATCGAAACGTAGCCCCCAATCGCCATGAAGCCCCCCTCCCCCCTCAGGTTCCTTTCTCCTCTGTTTGTCGCCACCCTGGCGTGGATTCTCGTTTCCCCGATCCAGTCATCGGCGGACACGTTTCGGGCTGCGGCGGTGAAGCTCGACATCACACCCGACCGGCCTCAGCAATTGCTCGGTTACGGAGCCCGGGTTTCCAACGGCGTCCACACACCTATCCATCACCGCATCCTCGCATTGGATGACGGACATCGGAAAATGGTCATCGTCGCGACCGAGGTCTGCCTGATCTCCCCCTCGGAATACGATCGGGTCGCCGCCATGGTGGAGAAGACCCACGGCATTGACCGGATCCACTTCCTCTGGACGGTGACTCACACCCATTCCGCACCCGAGTTGGGTCCTCCGGGGATGGGTGCGATCTACCTGCCGGATCGCTACACCCATGACTACGATCATGCCTACGCCGACGAGGCGGCGAAAAAACTCCTCGACGGAATCGGGCAGGCCCTTGCTTCGCTGCAACCGGCCCGCCTCGGGGTTGGATTCGGAGTCTCCGAGGCCAACATCAACCGCCGCGAACGGACGCCGGAGGGCAAGATCCGCCTCGGACGGAACCCCCAGGGTTCCGTCGACCGCAAGATCGGTGTTCTGAAATTCGTGAAGCGAGACAGCGACGAACTCATCGCCGCCATCGCGAACTACGCCATTCACGCCACGGTGCTCGGCGGCAAAAACCTGCTGATCAGCGCCGATGCGCCTGGTGTGGTCTCCGAGCATGTCGAGGGAAAAAGCGGCGCACCCCTGCTCTTCGTCAACGGAGCGGCCGGCAATCTCGCCCCGATCTACAGCGTTTTTCCGACTCCGGCAGAGGGTCGCATCGAGGAATTCAAGACCTTGCTCGGAGACCCCATCCTCCAGACCCTCGGCTCCATCTCGAGCTACCGCGACACCCCGAAGCTGCATCCCGAGGAGTTCTTTTTTGAAACGCCCCGAAAGGCGGGCCTCGGTTGGCCAGGGGATCTGGCGAACTACACGCGGGACGGCGAATCGGGCGCACCCCAGGTGAGGATGTCGTGCCGCTCTCTCCGCATCGACCAGGACATCCTCATCTGGACGGCCCCGGTCGAACTCTTCTGCGAGATCTCCAATGCCGTGCGCGACACATCGCCTTTTCCCCACACGTTCTATTTTGGCTACACCAACGGATGGTTCGGCTACCTGCCCACCGAGGTGGCCTTTGCGGAGGGCGGCTACGAATCCACCCTCGTCACACCCTTCACCCCTGCCGTGGAGCAAGCCTTCACCCGTCTGATCCGGGCACACGTCCGAGAACAATTCCGGCCTTGAGGTTCGGGATAGGGGGCGCGGCCTCCTCGACTCCGCCGGGGCGGTCCGGGAAATCCCACTTTTGCGATCACTTCCGTCCTTGTTCCTGCTGCTCTCGGGAGGGGTTTGCAGGGTCGGCCGATGGCCGAGAGGCAGGTAGGGAGGCACACATCACTGCCGTGTCGGGTGCCTTGCCGGAGTAAAAGGAAAGGTGGTGGGTGCGCCCGATGACCGTGGCGTTCACGTTGCCCGCATCAAAGGTGACACGACTGCCCGTGGTGACGACCTCGGAGGCGGGCCATTCGAGGGGATGGTCGAAAACAAAGTCGGCGTCCACGACGCGGCGCCGCAGGACTCCGCGTCCCCGATGGTAATAGTAATTGCTGATCAGGCCGGTCTCGGGATCGAACAGCAGGCTCGGGGTCGAGGCAGTCACGTCGCTGATGTTGGTCCGGGTGCGCTTCCAGGTCGCTCCGTGATCGGTCGAGACGATCTGGAACTGAGCGGGCCCGGTTTCGGTCCGGGCAATGGCGAGGATTCTGCCATCTCCGAGGAAAACGGCGGAGGGTTCGGTGGGCCAGTCCGATTTGGGCAGTGCGGATTCGATGGTCGTTTGTTTCCATGTCGCCCCGTTGTCGCGGCTCGTCACGATGCCCCAGGAATTCGTTGGCTTGTCTCCATAATCTCCGGCGAACCAAAGAGACATGAGCCCGACCGCAGGCACGGAGAACACGTCGGTGATCTGCATGGGGCGCACCTCCAGCGTCGGCGTGGTCACGAGGCGGAAGCTCACGCCGTCCGTGGTGCGGTAGAGGTCGTGGTGCCATTCCTTCCCGACGCAACGCAACCAGAGCAGCATCGCGCCGTCGGCGTCCAACCCTTTTCCGACGGGCACCTCGCCGTAGGCCGCCGAGTTGGCGACGACCGTCTCCGGCGTCCACGTTTTTCCACCGTCACGCGAGGTGCGGGCGTAGGCATCGCGCCCGGCTTCGCCGATGGTGTGACCCGAACCCCGGCTGTAGACACAAACCAGTGTTTCCCCGATGGCCTGCATCATCGGCCACGAGTTGTAGCCGCTCACGTCCTGCACGACCTGCGCTTTCGCGGGAGCTGCCAATGGCGTCACCTTCACCAGGGCGAGGCCGGTGGGGCGTGTGAAGGTATCGTCGGGGTCGCCCGGTTCGCGCTGGATGCGCACCAACAAAGGTGCCCTCGGGTTCACTTCGTAGTACGATTCGAGGACGATGGTGCGAGTGTGAAACGGGGCCGCAGGCAACGACGTGCGAACGGGGTGGCCCTGAAACGCAGCTGTTGGGAACGGATCCCCCTCCACCAATTGCGAGAGATGAACCCGGTAGACATCGGCAAATGTGGCGCTCGTCGCTGCGTCCTCGGTGGTGACGACGATCTCGATCTTCACCGCAGCACAATCATCCGGCAGGCTGCCGATGAGTCCCCCGACCGATTGTCCCACCGTGCCGCCGGACAAGGACCAGACCGGGAGGTGGGTGGAGCCGTTCGACATGAGCACCCGCGAGGGCTGACCCGTGGTGATGGAAAGGGCGTTGGCGTCGAGACAGATCGGCGCGGGCTCGCCAGCCCGGAGGAAGGTCACAAAAGTGGAAAGAAAAACGGCGACGGGGAACGGGATTCGCATGATCGGATTGGGGGGGGGAGACGAGTCGGCGAGGGGTGGGTTCGGCGAAGATCGATCAGCCGTCGGTGAGCGGAAAACGGAAAGTGTTCCCGAAAGGCGGCTCCGGCGGCAAACCCATCTTCGAGACACGGTGGAGTCGGGAGATCGTTCTCGCAACTCGGTAAGGAACCTCGAATTCTCGATGCTTCGCCAGTGCGCAAAGCAAGGGCGAGAGTGCGAAACAAGGATGCGATTCAAGAATTCGGAAGCGGTGGCGGGCCGCTCTGGGGACGCGGTTCCGCTGCGGGCGTGCTACCAGGAATGGGCGGCGGAAGCATTCCGGATTTCGCGGGCGTGGCGGGTCGGGAGACTTGTGCATACGCATCGCGTTCGGCCCGCAAGCCTTTCCCGAAGTTGACGCTGAATCCGGTTCGAGGTTCCCAGGTGTAGGGGAGATGAGGAGTCTGCTGGTTAAAGATCCGGATCAGTTCGGCGAAGCGGGAGATCCGACTCACCTTCATTGCCGACACTCCGCCGCATTCCACCTGGAAATAGCGTTGTGTGGAGGAACGGTTGTCCACGTCCTTGTCGTGGATTTCGAAATAGTGGGTTTTCGTTACACTGGACCAGGGATGGAACCCCTTGGTCGTTCCCTTGTGACGACTTTGTTTCTCCACGGAGAAGCCTTCGTCCGTGCAGAGGATGGTCTGACGCGATCCGAAGTAGAAGATCAGGAAGGGCACCGCGAGGGCAATCAGATAGCCGAGGATGGCGAGGTAAAAGGGGATGAAAATCAGAGCAATGGTGCTCATGAAGAGTAGAACCCCTCCGAACAGGATGCCGAAGATCATTGGGGAAGCCTGTTTGAATTCCTCTTTCATGCGGATTGATAGATCAAATCGACAGGTCGTTACCCATTCGCATTGAGCTGAGCACTCAATCGGTTGATTGCAAATGGAGGAAACACCTGGTTTGGCAAAATTCTCCCTGGCTGTGTGAGAGAGAGTCAGCAGCTTAATGATGCAAAGAGCATTGCCTGCGTTCTCCTCGTTCGTTATTTTCCCCGATCTCGCCATCCTCGCAAGGGAAACCCGTTTCGCGGCACGCGAATCGCACCGGATGGGTGCCCCCGACCATTCTCCGGATCCTGACCTCTGAACGGGAAATCCGTCGTGAACGGTTTTGCTCGGATCCCCCCCCCCCCGCTGGGTGCCCCGGCTGGATGACTCTGGCTGGGCACCCCCGCTTCGTTCCATCCGGTTTCTCCTTGGGCGGCATGCTCTCCTACCGACCTAAGGCAAAACCTGCGTTCCCCTTTCAAGGACGGACCTCGCGGCGTCTCGCGACGAAAGGGGTGGTGAATTGAGGGTTCACAACGGCACCAACCCCTTGCCTTGGAAAAGCTCCTCCGGTTGGGATCGAACCAACGACCTAGTGGTTAACAGCCACCCGCTCTACCGCTGAGCTACAGAGGAATCTGAAGACAGAAAGAAAAAATCCTTCGCCTCTCGGGATGAGGGGCAAGGGACGGCGAATGTGGCTTTTCAGCGCATGGTTTTCAAGGGAAAAAAGAAGGAAATTGCCTCTTCCCGGTTTTCCGCCATCCGGAAGGGGACCGAAGCTCCTCCGCTCGATGAACTCGCCGTGGAATTCGGCCTGGCCGCCGCACAAGAACCCTCTTGATTGGCTCCACCCTTTTTGTAGGTTTCCGCCGTCCGAGCGGACCTACTGCGGAACCGGGGCAAAAATGACTCCCGTTCGCCGGAGAAACTTGCGCTGCGGCACCAATCCGTTTTCCATACGTTCCAGATTCGAATCCCAAACCCAATGACCCCTGAAGAATTCCGAAAAGCCTATTTTGAGCAATACGCCGAGGATGGCGACGTCTGCAATGACAAGTGGTTCCAGCGTTACTTCGATGACTCGACCGACTGGCTCGAGGTGGAGTATCGTGCGCCCGACGAAGGTCTCGTCGTCTACAGCGACCCGGAGTCGGATATCGGCGGATTCTGGGCGACGACGACGGGCGGCGTGATCGAAGGTCCCTTCGAAACGATGGGCGGGCTGGCCGTGGCCCTTGGCTATTCCCCTCGAAACTTTCCACCGGACGGAGATTCGGATGACGATTTCGACGATGATCTGGAGGAGGATCTCGACGAAGACTCCACGGATGATGAGGTCGACGATCCTGCCTTCGATGAAGCATTCGAAGAGGGAGAGTTCGCGGATGAGAATGAGGACGAATTCGACGACGACAATGAGGACGACGACGATTTCGACGAGGACGACGATGACGACGACCGTTGACGCGTCGGCTCCGTTGCTTGCGATGGGTCGAATCAACCGAACTGCTCCTGCATCTCCCTGAGTCGACCTCGGATCGCGTGCTTCCGGGCGCTGCTCATGCGGTCGATGAAGAGGCGACCAAAGAGGTGGTCGACCTCGTGCTGGATCGCCCGTGCGAAGAGACCGTCGGTCTCGACGATCAGCGTTCCTCCATCGAGGGTGTCCAGCGTCGCCTTCACCTGGGAGGGGCGCAGGACTTCCCCGCGGAGATCGGGAAAGGAGAGGCAACCTTCATTCTCGCTTTCCCTGGGACCGAGCAACTCGAGCCGGGGATTGAGGAAGACGAGAGGACAAATTGCAGAGAGCGGCGTTTCCTCGCCATTGACCCGGAGATAGGAGATGCACTCGGCATCGTGCGAAACATCGACGACAGCAAGTTGGAGGGACAATCCGACCTGGGGAGCCGCGAGCCCCACTCCGTGGGCGTCGTACATCGTCTCGATCATATCGGCGGCGATCTGCCGGATTTCATCGGTGACCGTCTCGATGCGGGCACCGATCTGGCGAAGCACAGGGGAAGGATAGAGGACAATCGGGCGAATCATGAGAGGATCAGGTCAAAGGACCGAAGAAAGGTAAGCGGAGATCGGTGTTCGGTAAAGGTTTCGGGGAGGGAAACTTCCGTCTCGCCACCAGCCCGCAATTCTCACGCCCTTTCGTCGCGAGACACCGCGAGAAACCACCCTCGCGCGGCGCGGGCCGATGCCTCCTCACTTCTCGAGTAGAATTCGCAGGGGCAGGTCGTCGAGCTTCAGTCCTGCGCGCGTCGCTGCGTCCCAGACCTTTACCATGAGCCCAAGCGGAGCACCTTCGTCGGCCTTCAGCTCGAGCCGATCCCCCGGCCGCGTGGCACGAAATTCCCCGAGAGCCTCTGCGAGCGACTCGATCGGAACGACCCGCTCACCCAGCGAGATCCGCCCGTCTTTGCCGAGAGCCAGCGGGATTCGCCGCTCCGCAGCCGTCCCTTTCCCCATTTCCGAAGAGCGCGGCAGGTTCACCTGGACGAGCGATTCATTCGTCTTGAAGGTTGTCGTGACGATGAAGAAAATGAGGAGAATGGCGAGAATGTCGATCAGGGTCACGATCGGCACCACCGGATTGCTCCGTCGTTTGTGATAGAATTTCACAGGCGCAGATCGCTGGGTTGTCCCTCGCCGGACCGGGCCTCGGTCTGGGGAGCATAGAGGGCGGCACCGCCCGCTTTGTGGAACTCGTGGAGGAGATGGCTCGCGATCACTTCGGGACGGGCCGCGATCCGTTCGAGACGCCTCGTGAAATAGGAATGGAACACCACCATGACCACGGCGACAACGAGCCCGGCGATGGCTGACGCAACCGCCCCGGCGACCGACATCACAG
>CALDKL010000896.1 GCA_937898895.1 uncultured Verrucomicrobiae bacterium
TCACGCCGGCGCGGATGACTTGCTCCATGAGGAGTTCGTAGCGGGACTTCCGCGCCTCTTCCCCCGGGTTGTTGTTGCGGAAATTGTGGCTCTCGTCGATGACGACGAGATCGTAGTTCCCCCAGTTGACCTGCTTGAGCGGGGTGCCATGGGAATGGCCGCTTCGTCGCTGGAGGTCGGTGTGATTGAGCACGTCGTAGCTGAAGCGGTCGGCGGCGAGCACATTCGTCTTCAGATTGTGATTGTAGGTCAGCCAGTTGTCCGCCAGCTTCTTCGGACAGAGGACGAGGACGGATTTGTTGCGGAGCTCGTAGTATTTGACGACGGCGAGGGCAGTGAAGGTCTTGCCGAGGCCGACGCTGTCGGCGAGGATGCAGCCGTTGAAGGTCTCGAGCTTGTTGATGATCCCGACGGCGGCGTCGCGCTGGAAGTTGAAGAGCTTCTTCCAGACGACGGTGTCCAGATAGCCGGTCCGGTCGTTGGGCAAGAAATCTTCGGTGATGTCCTCGAGGAACTCCGTGAAGATGTTGTAGAGCATCACGAAGTAGATCCGCTCGGGGGAGTTTTCGGAGTAGATGTTCGAGATATGCTCGCAGACCTCGTCGGTGACGTCCGCGAGCTTGTCCTGATCGGTCCAGATCTGGTCGAACAGCCGGAGGTAGCCGTCGGTCATGGGGGATCCGGTGAACTGGTTGACGATGTTGGAGAGGGCATTTCCCCGTTGGTAACCCAAGTCCACCGCTGTGAATCCCTGGATCGGGAAGTAGACGGCAGGGTCGCTCGCGGGAGTCTCGACACAGGCCATCTGCTGCATCTGCGCCTTGGTCGAGTTTGAGCGGAAGGTCACTTTCTGACGGATCCAGTCGGCGCATTCCCGGGCAATGGCCCGCTGGGTCAGCTTGTTCCGGAGCTTGATCTCGAACTCGGTTCCATAGAGGCTGCGCTCGCGCTCCAATTTGGGGATGAAGAACTCGCGTCGTTCCTTGGGGAGCTTGTCGGTGGCCTCTCCGTGGACGAAGGTCGGGGAGGTGAAGATGAACTGGACCTCGTCCACCTGTTGCAGCTCCTCCTTGAGCGCCTCGTAGGCGTAGATGGAGAAACAGGAGGCGGCGATGCGAACGCGACTGCCGGGACAAAGGGTCTTCTTGAGGCTATCGCCGAGGAAACTGTTGACGTTGTCGATGAGTTCCATGAGAGGGTGGAAGTCGTTCAGGCATCGGAACCTGTTTTCCTACGGGCAGGAGGACGATGGAGCAAGGGGATTCGCATTTCTTGATGAAGGGGAGGAATCGTCCCGAGAGCGAAGTCAGTCACAATGTAGTGTTCTGGAATCTGCCGAAGTCAGGTCGTGCTTGGGATCTCGGAAGGTGAGATTTTTTGTTGGTTTTGCTTCCTTCCCGGGTTCTCCATCTGGGGTGGCTGGGCTCCGCAGTATCTCATGTCCTCAGTGCTGATGCTTGGGGTGTGGGTTGAAAGATTCTTCCACCTGGCAATTCTTCCTTTTTCTTCCGTCACTCGCAACGCAATCCCGATTGGCGTCGGCGGTGCATCCGTTGTCCACCGTGGTCGAATCTCTTCGCGAAAACGCCACACACGGATGCCAATTTGTGATCGCCACGAGGTAGGCGAGCCCCGACGTCGGCCATCTCGGCTGCGCTACTTTTCAAAGGATTCGTTGCGGATTCTTTGGCTCATCGCGGTGGGCATCCGGCACGGTGTCCCATTTGTAGCCCCACCCCCTTGCGCCCGGCGATCTGCAAAGAACGCTTTTCATCAGGCGAGCCATCGCGCAAAATGGAGCCGATGAACATCGCACAATGTTGGATTCCCCTGGTTCTGTTCCTTGCCCCTTCTGCACGAGCAGAGGTCGAGGTGATCGTCGGCGTTCCCGCCACCGAAGCGGTCAGTGAACCGTTCAGCGTAGCCTTCGATTCCAGGGGGGTACTTTACGGAGTCGAGTTCACCAAGGCCAACCGGGTCTTCCGTGTCGTCGACGGAGTGGTCGAATTTGTCGCCGGGGTCAACTACAACGCGGAAACAAACAAGCCCGCCGAAGGCTCCGACGTGAACGATGGCCCCAATCCCCTCGCGGCGCGCTTCCACGGGATGCACGACATTCAGATGACGAGGGATGATTGCGCCATCATCGGTGATTCCTTCCACCACCGTGTTCGGCAGTTGGATCTGAAAACCGGAGCCGTCACGACGATCGCGGGCACGGGGGCAAGGGGATTCGGCGGGGATGGGCGACCCGCTACGGAAGGACTGTTCAACGTTACGATGACGGCGACCCTGTCACCTGATGGCCAGCGGGTCTACATTGCCGATATCGGAAATCATCGCACCCGGATGTTGGATCTGGGCTCGGGATTGCTTTCGACCGTGGCGGGCAGTGGGTCAAAGGGCTTGCCTGAGGACGGGACTCCGGCACTGGAGGCGGCGATGGGCGATACAAGGGCCGTGACCCAGGCCGCCAACGGGGTGCTCTATGTGCTCCTCCGCGGTGGCAACGCGCTCGTCGAAGTGCGCGAGGGAAAGGTCCGCACGGTGGTGAACCGCAACGGGAAAAAAGGATACGGAGGTGACGGCGGACCTGCTCACGAGGCATGGATGAACGGTCCGAAATACGTGGCCATGGATGGGCAGGGGCGCGTCCTGATCGCCGATGCGGAGAATCACTGCATCCGCCGATACGATCCGAAGTCGGGCGTCATCGAATTGATCGCCGGGCGACCGACAAAGGCGTCCGACGAGGTCGGGAAAACGTTGCTCGAGACCGGATTGCGCCGCCCTCACGGAGTCCGCATTGGTCCCGACGGACGCATCTATATCTGCGACACCTACAACCACCGCGTTCTTGCCGCACCCTATCCGAACTGAGGCGGACATGACTTTTTGGATTCTCGTCGGGGCAATTGTGATCGTGCATCTCCATCTCGAATACCGGCTCTGGATCCGGCGCGAGGTGGACATCTTTGCGAAGTATCGGACACCCTCCTGCCCGCCTCTCGCCTCAGCGAGTAGAGCCTATTACGCAAAAGCCGTGTTTCTCTTCCTGCTCGTCGTGATACAGGCCTGCGGGCTGGCCTTTCGCGAGGCCCTCGTGTTTTCCTTCGCCGTCTACGCCCTCCTCCTCGTCGTCCTGCTTCCGCGCACGGCCTACAATCTCGCAAACCTCCTTCTCGCGGCAGGTTGCCTCGCAGGCTGGTGGATCGAGAGGTCGTCCTGACCAATCGAAAAGCAGTTCACTCCGGAGCGAATCGGATCTCGCCCCGGAGCCGACTCGCGACTCCGGGGCGAGAGAGATTTCCCGCCTGTGCCGTCTCCCGATCGTGAGGCTCACGTTCCCGTAACTCTACAGGGTGGGAGCCGCCTGTCGACTTTTGCCTTCCAGCGAAGGCCTGACAGCCGACGACCGGCTAAGCCCCCAATAACGTATCAACGGTCCGGGCCTGTATGTGATGGGCAAACGACGTACACTGCAGGAAAAATCGAAAATGGGGTGATGGGTTGAAAGGAGATTACCTGAATTCTACCGCGAAGGTCTGCCGGAGGGAATTCAAAAGTTTTCCGTGCGCCTCTTCCACCTCGCGTGCCTCGAGAGTCCTTTCGGGGGCACGGTAGAGGAGGGTGTAGGCCAGCGATTTTTTGCCGGGGGCAAGCTTCACTCCGGTCGGATCGGTGAACACATCGAACAGTTCTGCGGAGACCAGGAGCGGCTCCTCATAGCTCTCGAAGAAGGCGGCGAGGTCGCCCGCTGATCGCTCGTTCGGAACGAGCATCGCCACATCACGCGAGCTGCCGGGGAATTTGGGAAGGTCGCCGTGCGTGATCTCGGCGGCTGCGACAGACATGAGTTTTTTCAGATTCATCTCGGCCACGAGGACGGGGGCTTCGAGATCGAGCGCACGAGCGCGCGCCGGAGGCACGATGCCCGCCATCCCGATCTTCACCGCCTTCCTGCCGGTTCCGATCTCGATGGAGCAGGCGCAGAGCAGCCTGCCATCGGTGACGGGGACCAGGTTCAATCCGTTCGGGCAGATCGCCTCAAGGGCTCCGCGCAGATCATGGATGTCGAGATTTCTCGGTTTGTTGTCCGTCCAGTTGCGGGGAAGGTGGGCTCCGCTCATGAGCAGGGCGAGGTGCTCGTGTTCTATCTCTTCACCCTTCGGAGTTGCCACGAAGACGCGCCCGGCTTCGAAGAGGCGGAGGTCACTGTTTCCGAAACGCACGTTCCGCGAAGCCGAGGCAAGGAGCCCCGGCACAATCCCCGGACGCAGGTGATCCTGCTCGTCGTTGAGGGGATTTTTCAAACGCACGGGACTCATTCCGCGATGGTTTGTCGCGAGATCGTCGGCGAGCTGAGTGCCGGAAATGAGCTTCAGGTTGCGAGTCTCGTGGAAGCCGAGGCTGGCGAGGCGGTCCTGCAGGGAGCGGAGGAAGTCGTAGGACTCGTCCGCCTTCGATGCGGAGGAGAACGTCGCCATCGTCGTCGAGGGAACGCCGTCGAGCCCATAGACCCGCGCCACTTCCTCGATGAGATCGACGGGCCGGAGGAGGTCGAGCCGATAGCTCGGAATCCGCCATGCTCCATCCCTCTTTTCCAACCCTAACGAAGTCAGAATCCCGTCAATCTCCGTATCGGGTATCTCTGCACCGATGAGGCGGCGGCAGGCGTCGTTGTCGAGCGCGACGGGTGAGGGTCCTGTGCCGGGTGTGCCCGCTGCGAGCAGTTCGTCGTCGGCTTTGCCTCCTGCCAGTTCGAGGATCCACCTGGTCGCGAACTCGGAGACTCCTGCGACCTGGAGCGGATCGACGCCTCGCTCGAATCGATAGCTCGAGTCGGAATGCAGCCCCAGTCGCCGCGCCGTGCGACGCACCGACTGCGGATGAAACCAGGCCGCCTCCAGGAGCACGTCGGTCGTTGCCTCCGTGACACCGCTATCCTCCCCGCCCATGACTCCGCCGAGCGCGACGGCTTTCTTCGAATCGGCGATGACGAGGTCGCCGGAGGCGAGGGTGTATTCCTTCCCGTCGAGGGCGAGGAAGGTCTCACCTTCTGCCGCCTCCCGCACGACGATGCCGCCATCGAGTTTGGCGAGGTCAAACACGTGGAGTGGTTGCCCTGTCTCCATGAGCACGTAGTTTGTGATGTCGACCAGATTGTTGATGGGGCGCAGCCCGATGGACTCGAGCTTCTGCTTCAGCCAGTCGGGTGACTCGCCCACTTTCACGCTGCGGAGGATGCGGGCGGTGTAGTAGGGGCAGGCATCGGATTCGATGCGGACTTCGTCAGACGTCGCCGGGCGCACGGGTGTCTTTGCCTTACCGTAGTGAGCGCGTCCTTTGAGGGGCTTCTTCGCGAGGGCGGCCAACTCGCGGGCGACACCGAGGTGACTCAGGCAATCGGGACGGTTTGGCGTGATCTCGAGTTCGAAAACGGCAGGATAGACCTCTGCCATCGGCGTGCCGGGTTTTAGGTCAGGGGAGAGAATCAGAAGACCATCGGATTCCTCGGCCAGGCCGAGTTCCTTCGCCGAACACATCATGCCGAGCGAATCGACCCCGCGCAGCTTTCCCTCCCGGATCTCGAAGGTCTTGCCTCCGCCGGCGTCGAGGATGCAACCGGGAAGGGCGAGCGGAACCTTGTCGCCGATCCGATAGTTTTTTGCCCCGCAGACAATTTGGCGGGGTTTGCCCGACCCATCATCGACCTGACAAACCGACAATTTTTCGGCATCGGGGTGTTTCTCGGAGGAGAGAACCTGCGCGACGACGAGGTGACCAGGCAAGGATTCGACGCCCTCGACCTCGATCCCTGCAAAGGTGAGCAGTTCGTCGAGTTGCTGGATCGAGTATTCCGAGAGGTCGACGTGATCGCCGAGCCATTGGAGGGAAACATTCATCGGGATTCAGGAAAGGAATTGAAATGGGGCTTTGTGGGATTCGGGAGTTCGTCGCAGCCATCCGCGACCGTCGGGAGCAGGAAGAGGTCAGAGTTTCGAATCCTGGAGCGAAGGCATGGAACCTCTGCCATCGGAACCTCGCGCGTCGTTCGGCCAATCGGCAGAACCAGGTCGGGATTCAACGGAAACGTCCGCAACTGTCGATGATATCGCATGAAAACCTCAATTTTTCACAACCGGAGTTCCTCAGCTCCGGAACTGCTGCAGAAACCTCACATCATTTTCAATCAGGAGCCTCAGATCGGGAATGCCATACAGAATCATGGCGAGTCGATCGAGTCCCATGCCAAAGGCAAAACCGGTGACTTTGTCAGGATCGTAGGCCGCGTCGCCACGCTTTTGTCCGACTTCGGCGAAGACCGCCGGATCGACCATGCCGCATCCGGCGATCTCGACCCACCGCGCCGCACGGCCGGAGACCTGGAGCTTCAGATCGACTTCGAAACTTGGCTCGGTGAAGGGGAAGAAGTGGGGGCGAAAGCGAACTTCCGTCTTCGATCCGAAGATCTCTCGGAAAAAATACTCGAGGGTGCCCTTGAGGTCCGCGAGGGTGACCCGTTTGTCGACGTAGAGCCCCTCGAGCTGATGGAAGGCGCTGAGGTGCGTCGCGTCGATCTCGTCGCGGCGGAAGGCGCTGCCGGGGGCGATGATGCGCACTGGCGGAGCTTCCTTTTCCATCGTGCGGATCTGCACCGAGGAAGTGTGGGTGCGCAGCAGCTTTCCATTTTCGAAATAAAAGGTATCGCTTTCGTTCCGAGCCGGGTGATCGGGAGGCGTGTTGAGGGCGTCGAAGCAATACCATTCGGTTTCGATCTCCGGTCCCTCGGCGAGGGCGAAACCCATCCGGCGCAGCACGTTCACGGCTTCATCCAGCACGAGCGTCAGGGGGTGCAGCCCCCCCTTCGGCAAGGGGCGCGCCGGCAGAGTCGGGTCGATCGAGGCGAAGGCGGCGGCATCTCGTTTCGCGAGGAGAGCGGCACCGGTCACCTCGAGCGCCGAGGTGATGGCGTCGCGCACCTCGTTGAGCTTCTGGCCGACGTCTTTTTTCTGGTCGGCAGGCACCTCTCGCATTCCTGCGGCGGCGGCGGTGAGACGGCCTTTTTTCCCGAGAAAGGCAATGCGTGCTTCCTCGAGCGAAGCTTCGTCCGTGATCGCCGCGATGGCGGCGAGGGCTTCCGTCTGGATGGTGTCGAGTTGGGCAAGCATGGGGAAATGGTTGGGGCGGAGAGGTAAGCGGATTGATCAGGAAAAGCAACCGGGAGGTCGGTTCCCCGTGTCGAAAAATGGGTTCACGCGAACAGGTTTTGGGGGCACGAATCCGCCCGGAGGCAGGAGCGAATGGGGTTTACTCCAGGGATCAACCCTGTTATGTCCTGTTCTTCCATGACTTCGCCTGCTCTCGAATCCTCTGGCCCGTGGTATCGCGGGATTACGCGCTATGAGTGGCTTGTTCTTCTCATCGCCTCGGCGGGGTGGGTCTTCGACGTCTACGAGGGCCAGATTTTCAATCTGACGCGCAATCAACTTCTCCAGGAGATCCTCGGGGTCGAAGCAGGACATGCCGAGCTGAAGACCCAGGGGGACCGGCTTCTCGGCATCTTCCTCCTCGGCGGCATGGTCGGCGGCGTGCTCTTCGGATCGCTCGCGGACAAATATGGACGCCGCCCTGTCATGATCCTGACGATTCTGATGTATTCGGTATTCTCGGGTCTGACCTACTTTGCGGCGAATCTCGAACAGGTCATGGGGCTGCGGTTTCTTGTCGCCATGGGCATCGGTGGGGAATGGGCGGTGGCGGCGGCCCTCGTTGCGGAAGTCTTTCCGACAAGGGCCCGTGCCCATGCCTCGGGCATTTTTCATGCGACCTCCGTGATCGGAACGTGGATGGCGACAGGGGCGGCGATCCTCGTGGGCACGGAGTGGCGCTATGCCTATCTCATCGGGGTCATTCCCGCGTTGCTGATCGTGTGGGTGCGCCTCACTGTGAGAGAACCGGAGACGTGGCAGCAGGCGACAGCGGATTCGACCCGGGTGCGCGGGAGCTTGAAGGAGTTGTTCACTTCGCGGCCCTGGGCGAAACACGCCATGTTGGCGATGGCTCTCGCGGCGGTCGGGCTCGGCACATTCTGGGCACTCGTCGTGGCAGGACAGGATCTCGCCCGCGAACGACTCATCTCCGACGGCGTCGATCCGAAGGTAGCGGAGGAGAAGGCGAAGTTTGCCTATGGCATCGTGCAGACCCTCGGAGGCGGCATCGGGTTGGTACTGTTCGGCCCGATCAGTGCGAGGATCGGGCGGAGACGGACCTTCCTGTTCTATCACATCGCCGCAGCCCTCATCGTGCCCGCGACCTGTTATTTGCCGCAGAGCTACGGAAGCCTCCTGATTCTTTTGCCCGTCTTCGGATTCTTCACTCTCGGAATGCATGCAGGGTACGCAGTCTATTTTCCGGAGCTCTTTCCGAATCACCTCCGCGCCACCGGTTCGAGTATCGGTTTCAATGGGGGGCGCTTGCTCGCCTTTGCCGTGCTGTGGTATGTGGCTCCGTGGTTGAAACGATCGATGGATCTCCCTGACGCCCTTTCCTGTCTCGCGTTGTTTTTCCTCCTCGGTGCCGTCCTTATGGCATTTCTTCCAGAAACACAAAACCGCGACCTGCCTGCTTGACAGGACCGCATTCAACCCAAACTATGCCAGAAACCGCCTGCGGTTGACCGAATTATGGATCCGGCCACGCTCGAATCGCTGATTGTAAAAGAAATCCGCAAAGCGAAGACGATTTCGCGGCGCGATCTTGCCGAAAACCTCAGTATCGCCAAGTCCACTGCGGGCCGTCGAATCGATAGCATGATCGAGCGGGGACTTGTCCGGGAAAATGGCATCGAGGAGCGCAAGGTGGCAGGTCGGCCTCGTCGTTTCCTTGCCCTCCGCGGGGAATATGGGGCTTATGCGGGCTTCGACTTCGAGGCCCGCCACCTCTTTGGCGTGCTCACCGATTTCGACCACGGTACTCTCGAGCGCCGTAAGATCCGCCTTTCCGCCCATCCCAGTCGCGACGAGGTGCTCTCCCACATCCGCGAACTCCTGACAGAATTCCAATCCCTTCCCGCCGGTGCCCGGCTCATTGGCACGGGTATCGGGGTTCCCGGTCCGGTCCGCCGGGCGGATCGGGTGGGCATCTACTATCCCTATCTGGAGGGCTGGAGAAACGTCAATCTCGCCGAAGAACTTGCGCTCGACCCCTCCGTATTGCACATCGAAAACAATACTCGTTCCGTGGCACTGGCCGAATACTGGCACGGTCCCTACACCGGGACAGACAACCTTCTTTGCTTCACGGTTAGGACCGGGCTCGCCGCCGCGATCATCACCAATGGGGCTCTCGTCACGGGCCTCCACGAAATGGCCGGAGAGGTCCGCGGCTGGCCCGTCGAAGGGAATCTTTGGTTGGAAAAGGCCGCCTCGGTCCGGGCCGTCACCGACGGGGAACCTCCCGGCGGCGACAAATGGAAGGAGTTCGTGTCGCAGTGTCAGGAGGGCGACGGAGCCGCCCTCGCCACACTCGATGGGGCCGCCAAACACCACGGTGAGGCTCTCGCGCGCATGGTGCAGCTCCTCGACCCGGCTGTCATCTTCCTCTCGGGACCGTTCACCGAGCTGGAGGATCTCTATCTCGACCGTGTTCGCAGCGCAGTGATGAGCGCACTGGAGGGACATTTCTTCACTCCTCCGCCGATTCATGCGGCGACTCTCGGTGAATTCAGCGGAGCGCATGGGGCTGCTGCTTTGGCCGCAGCGGAGACCATGCTGAAGGGATGAGCTTTCGGGTTGACTCCCATAGGGGAGCGTGAAAGAGTTTTGCCCATGAAATCCGTCGCCCTGTTTTCCGCTCTGATAGGTACCGCCTTTTTCCCTGTCGAAGCCCACGAAGGGCACCACGAATCCATCGTTCGCCGTTCGGCCTGTGGCGGTGGTGTGACGAGCCAAGTCGCAGCGGAACCCGCGAACGGACGGATCAAGGTCGAATACGAAGTCGACAATGCACAGCCCGGTGAGATCTGGAAAATCGTGATCCGCAAGAACAACAAGGTCATTCTCCGCACCCGGAAGCGCGTCGATGCCGAAGGCGAAGCGGAAGTGTCTGTCCTCACTGCGAATGAAAACGGAAACGACCGCATCATCGCCAGTGCCGTCCGTGTCGGAGGAGGCGGATCCTGCGAAGCGAAGGTGGTCGTCACGTTCTGAAACGGGCGCACGACGACGGCATCGTATCGAGTGCGCTCATTTCTCCGCCACCGCGATCTTGTGGATGGCGGCGAGAATAAGCCCGGCCCCGAGCCATTGCAGGGTGCCGAACTGTTCGTCGAACAGAAGCCATCCACCAGCGGTCGCGAAAACGGGCCAGAGCATTTGGATCGACGCTCCCGTGGTGATGGTGAGGCAGCGATAGCCCTCGTTCATCGCGAGTTGTCCAAAACTCGCAGCCGTTGCGGCGAGGACGAGAAGGCTCGTGTCTGCCAGGGAGAGTCGGGGGAGGTCGGGACCGGCGAGCACCGCGATGGGCACGAGAATCCAGAGGCACTGTGCCAGATAGATCGTGCCGATGGAGTAGACAAAAGACAACTGCCGCACGAGGACGACGGCCCAGGCCGCAAGGATCGCTCCGGCGAGGGCGATGATCTCGTGAAGTCCGAAGGAAAATCGCGCATTCTCCCCGCTTGGCCCGATCAGCAGGACGATCCCGGCGAAGGCGAGCACGAGCCAGGCCGTGCGTGACACCGTGAGCGGTTCGCCAAGGGAGAACGTCGCAAAAACCGAGGCGAAAATGACATACGTGTTGCAGACGAGTGTGGCTTTGCCCGCACCGAGTGAGGGGATCGTCCAGTAGTAGGCCGCCGTGCCCAGCAGTCCGACGATTCCACGCACGACGAGATGGCGGTCGAGGAAGACCGGCATGACGGAGAGGGGTTTCCCTCCGCGGAAAAAGGCGAGGACCATGACCGTGCCAACGGCGGCGCGGAAAAGCAGGGGCACATCGGACCCGATCATGCTGCCTTCTCTCCCCACATGGCGCAGGAGCAACGTGTTCACCGAAAAGGCGAGCACGGAGAGCAGCATCACGATGAATCCACGGCGCGAGGTCGCTTTCGCTGAGAGCGGCGGGTCGACGGTATTGGAGGTCTCGACCGGCACTTTCATCGGGGAGAAGAAGCCGGGTCCGGCGGAGCTGCGAGATCGGAATCAACCGTGTCAGAATAGGGGCGGGCGGGGGCTTGATGGTTCTGGCAAAGCAACGCCAAGATCCTCTCCGCATCGACTTCGGCGAGTGAGGCGATGATCGCTGCGGCACCACTCCCGAGAAAACTCTCGCACGGATGCGTTGTCGTGACGGCGAGGGCACGCATCCCGGCAGCGAGGGCCGCCGCGATCCCGACATGGGCATCCTCGATGACGAGACAGTGGCGAGGTTCACGATTGATCTTTCGGGCGGCCTCGAGGAAGACGTCCGGGGCCGGTTTTCCGCAGGTCACGTCTTCGGCTCCGGTGTAGTGGGGGCCGAAGAAAGAGGCAAGTCCCGTCGCTGCGAAACAGACTTCAATGTTTTTTCGGGAAGTCGACGAGCCGAGCGATACGGGCACTCCGGCGGCGGAGAGGCTTTCCAGGAGAGCGACGACTCCGGGGAGCGGCTCGATTCCGTCAGCGGCGAGGAGTTCGCGGTAGAGTTCCTCCTTGCGTTCGCCGAGGGCTTGGATCGTCGTCTCGTCGTCCGGGGAGGCCCAGCGAAAGATCTCGGGGATGCACATGGCGTTGCGCATGCCGAAGGATTCCTGGAACTGCTCGTGCGTGAGTGGTTTTTCGATCTCTGCGGCGAGCCGGAACCAACTGCGCTCGTGTTGATCATGCGAATCGATGAGCACGCCGTCGAGATCGAAGACGACACCGATTTCGGAAAAGGAGAGGAGCGCGGACATGGGGCGGGACTATCGCCCGATCCCTCCGTTCGGCAAGACGGATGCACAATGCCTCTGGTCGGGCGACTCAGTGCGTGCAGCACATCGGACCCTCGAGGGTCTCGAGTCGGCGAAACCAGATGAGCTTCTGTTGCCACAGTGGCAGGGGGCGGAAGGCTTCTGCATCCCCGTAGACCTTGCCGTCTTTCCGGCCCAGCGATTCCTCCTTGCCATTGCGATTGTAGGTGACCTCGAAGTCGCCCTCACGCTCGCTGATGAGTCGTCGGAATTCGAACCAGGGCAGAAAACGGTGCCCTAGATTGGCAAATTGCTGGATCCCGCGCGGCTTGCTCGACGGGCCGAGAATGTCCGGTGCCGAGGTGAGTACCTCGACCATGTCAGACTGGAGTTTGAAGAGATCGATCCGCTTCAGGAACATGTGGTTGCCAGCACCTTCCGAACGCAAATTGCTGTACATCGAGAACGAGGTCTGCGTGCGTCCTCCGATCCAGGGCCAGACTCCGTTGAGGAGGACCGGAAGGAGGCCGACCCAGGCAATCGTGGCCGAAGCTCGGTTCGGCAGGCGATCGCTGAGCCCCTTGGATTTCCATCCCGCGAGGAGATAACTCGCCCCGAGCCACAGGCCCCAGGTGAAAAAGGTGAAGAAGGCAATGCGGTTTGCCGTCCAGAAGACGTCGTAACTCCGGGCAATGGTGAGATAAAGGGTGCCCTGCGTCACGAGTGTCGCAAAAAACGCCCCGATGACGAGTGCATGCGCTCGGCGACGACCTTTTCCGAGGTCACCACCGCCGAGGCGGCGCGACTGGCGGTCCCACAAATCCTGCATCCGCTGGCCCCAATCGAGCGGGAGGAACAAGGCGAGCACTGCGAGAATGAGCGAGGTGAAACTGAAGATGCCCGCCGCATAGTGCATCGAGAGCCAGAGGTGGAACACCACGGCGGCAAGGAAACCGGGAAAGCGGGTGCGGCGGAAGGAGAGCAGGATGGGGATACCGAGTTCAAAAACGAGCGAACCCACCGCAGCGCCATAGAGAGTCCAGGTCGACGTGGGGATGATCCCTCCGAAGTAGGCGGCGATTTCTTTGTGGAGCTTCGCGGCGCAGGAAACTTCGGGATCGAAATAGTCCCAGTTCAGTTTTTGCATCACCGCCCAGCAGTACATGACAAACACGGCGGCTCGCAGCACTGGAGCGGCTTTCGCAAAATAGGCATCTCCGAAATCGATCTTGGCGGGAGCGAAGAGGAAGCGACCGATCGCAAACAGGAGGAACAGCGTCGTCAGTGCTCCGAGCAGATATCCCTGTGAAAAGTCCGGGAGCAGGAAGTACCCGGCCTTTCCCAGGATCGCGATGAGCACGAGGAGGGAGCGCGATCTCCAGACCGACCAGGTCCGCGCCAACTCTTCGCGACCGGCACCCCGGAAAAAGAATCCCGCCATCGCGAGGAGCATGATGAGATGCAGCATGCCTTCGTAGAGAATGTGGTTCGGCACGAAGGGCAGCTTTTCCCAAAGATGAAGCAACGAGGAGACCGCGAGCACTCCGAAGCGCAGGACGCAGTCGGAATGCTGGATCACTGCCACCGCCGCGAGCACCAGAACCCATCCCTGCCAGGATTCCGTCCAAAAAGTGAATGCCAGTTGGTGCGCCAGGGTCGTCGCCGCCCAGATAAAGGCGAAGGCGGAAAAAGGACGAAAGAGGGTGCGCTCGGCGGAGGAAGAGGGTGTGGTCATGCGACGGGATTGAGGAATCGTTGCAGATGAAACCCAAGGCAAGGGTGATGACAAAAGATTCAGTGCAAACGACAAAATATGCGCGGTATGAGATCGTGCGGAACTTCCTCGACATACACGCTGCCCGAAGCGGTGCAACCGTCGGAGGGCAACAGGCCAGAGCTGCGGCAGAGAGGCATCGAGATGACTTCGCCGGGATCCGCAAACTCGCCGAATTCGTAGCCGATGGCCCCTGCCGCATTCAGGATGTCGAACCACACCGGAACGGCGATGCGACCGCCGTAGGCCTCGTCCATGATCTTCTGCGGCTGGTCGAGTCCGATCCAGACTCCACAGGAAAGGCGATTCGTGTAACCGACGAACCAGGCGTCCTCGAAGTCGTTCGTGGTGCCCGTCTTTCCGCCGGCAGGCGGGGTAAACCCGAGTTGGCGGAGTCCGGCCCCGGTGCCGCCATCGGCGACGACCTTTTTCAGTACCTTCGAGGTGAGCCAGGCCGCACCGGGTGAGAGAACCCGGTAGTTGGCGTCGGTGTGTTGGAAGAGGACTTCGCCGTCCCGATCCGTCACCGATTCAATGAAAAAGGGCTGGTGGCGGATGCCCCCGGTTGCAAAGACGGTGTAGGCACTCGTGACATCCCTGACATTTGCACCCACCGTGCCGATGTAGAGGGGCGGGGTCGGCTCGGATCGCTCCGCCTCGCCGAGACCGGCTTGCTCCATCATCGCGAGGACGGATCGGATCCCGGCCCGTTCGCCGACGCGGGCGGTCATGGTGTTGCGCGACTGGATGAGTCCGATCTCGACGGGGAGCAGTCCGCCGTAAACGCCGTCGGCGTTTTGCGGATTCCAGCCGATGGGATCCCAGTCGATCTCGCCGGGGGCGATGGCTGCGTCGCTGATGAGCATGCCGGGGAAGAGACCGCGTTCGAAAGCGGCACCGTAGACGAGCGGCTTGAAGACCGATCCCATCGGGCGCCGCGAACGAATCGCACGATTGAATTCGCTCTGGGAATAGTCTCGACCGCCGACGAGGGCACGGATCGCGCCGGAGTGGTTCTCGAGCACGACCGTGGCCGCCTGGAGGTATTGCGGATCGCCCTGTCGATGTGCTCCGTAGGCGGGATGGGCGTATCCGGGGCGACGCTCGATTTCCGAAAGGCGGGCCGCCACGGCCGCTTCGGCTTCTTTCTGGAGTCGCAGGTCGAAGGTGGTGCGGATGGTGAGGCCCCCGATCCCCGCGTGGGAGGGGAAGCGCTCGCGCACTTCTTCCTCAACCATGCGCAGGAGGTAGGATTGCTCGGAGACTTTGGCCTCTTGGCGGAGCATCTCGAGCCAGCGTTCCTGGGGCCGGACCACGGGGCGCGCGTTGAGAAAGGCGTCGGCCTCGGCTTCGTCGAGAAACCCTTCCTCAACCATGCGGAGGAGGGTGCTGCGCATTTCCCGCAGGGCTGCGTCATAGTGGCGGAAGGGCGAGAATCCGTTCGGAGCGCGGATGACGCCCGCGATCATGGCGGCCTCGGGCACGGTGAGTTCGGAGGCGTGTTTGCCGAAGTAGCCCCGCGAGGCCTGTTCGATGCCGTTCATCCCCGTACCGAGAAAGACGCGGTTCACATAGTGGGTGAGGATTTCCTCTTTGGTGTAGCGTTGCTCGATCCGTCGCGCGATGGCCATCTCGAGGAGTTTGCGCTGCATCGTCTTGCCACTCAGCCCGTAGGTCATACGGGTGAGTTGCATTGTGAGGGTGCTGCCGCCCTGCACGGTGCGTTTTTCGCGAAGATTTCTCAGCCATGCGCGGATCAGCCCTCGGTGGTCGATGCCGTGGTGGTCGTAGAAGCGCGAATCCTCACGCGCGACGAGTGCCTGAAGAAAATGCGGCGAGATCTGTTCGAGGGGCAAGGGGGCTCCTACATTTTCCCCATGCAGATATCCGACGAGGGCATCCGCAGCGTCGAGAACGGTCGATTCCTTCGGCATGCGACCGACGGCCTCGAGATCGTATCGGGCTGCCTGCCGATCATACTGAAACAGGATGAGGGCGGCAATGAGGAGAGTGGCGCAGGCGGCGGAAAGCAGAAGCAGTACGGCAAACCGCACGATCGGAAGGGCGAGGATACGGCGCCAGGGCGGCAAATCGGGAGTCTCCCGCTCTTTCCGGGACGGGGTGATCCGTTTGCGCGGTTTGCGCGAGCCTTTGGCGGGTCGGGTCATCGGGGAACAAAGGGCAGGCGGGGGCGGCCGCGAACCTCAGGTCATCGCGAGAATGAGCCGCACCGAATCGATTCGCAACGGAGTCTCGGCGAGGTATCGGGCCAGGTCCGCGCGTGCCCTGACGAGCAGATCGACCTCTTCCTCGCGGACCGGGTGGCCCATGCTGCGGAGTCGTTCGAGACGTTCGATCTCGGCACCGATCGACTCGTTCATGCGTTCGACGGCCCCTTCGCGGATTTGCGCGGCGACGGTCTCTGATTCTCCCTGCGCCACCTCGAGCAGAGGGGGAACCGTGGCGCGGAGAGCGCGCGATTTTTCCCGGAGAAAGGTCGAGGGGCCCGGTCGACCGTCGCGGCGGATGCGCTCGAGATCGAAGTCGGCGGTGCGGTTGCGCCCCTTCTGGTCAACGATGGTGCGGATCGGCTTCGACGGCAGGAAGCGCTCGGCGTGGAGATGTTCGGGGGCGATGCATTCGAGCACGCAGACGGTCTCGACCATGAGGAGTTGCTCGCCTGCGTTTTCGAGCCGGAAAAAGGCGGCATTCCCGTGGTCGGTGGAAACGAGGCTCTCGAGTGCTCCGGTTACGAGGGGGTGATCCTGGGTCAGAAAGGTGATGTCCTCGCGGGAGAGGGCGAGGTTCCGATCAAAGGTCACGGAGAGTCCATCCTCTGGCAGACCGGGAAAGGTCTCTGCGGAAAACAGATGTTCCGGCGTCAGGACATAGCTGCGATCACCGAGATCGTTCACGGTGACGCCGAAGTGATCGAAGACCTTCAGCATGAGCTGCTCGAGCCTCGTGTCCTCGTCGATCGCATCGATCTGCGAGACGAGAGCCTGGCCCTGGTCGCGGTCGAAGGAACTCATCTCCAGGAGATGATCGCGTCCCGCCTCGAGATTGGCATCGAGGGCCGTTTTGAAAGCGCGGGTTTTGTCGAGAAAATCGACGAGGGTCGCCTCGCGGTCGACAGGATCGGCGGCGCAGAGGGTAGCGAGATCTTCGCGAAATTCGCGATGGATCGCAGCGGCTCCGTGCAGGGTGTGTTCGAAGGCACCCAGGCCGCGGTGATACCAAAGGGCTTTCAACTCCTCCGCGCTGCCCTCGACGTAGGGGATATGAAGATGGATGTCCGAGGTTTGGCCAATGCGGTCCAGTCGACCGATGCGCTGCTCGAGCAGTCCCGGATCATCGGGAAGGTCGAATAGAATCAGGTGATGGGCGAACTGGAAATTCCGTCCCTCCGATCCGATTTCGGAGCAGAGCAGGATGCGTGCTCCCAATTCCTCGTCAGCGAACCAGGCCGCGTTTTTGTCGCGCTGGAGGAGTGTGAGGGCCTCGTGGAATACAGCGGCGGACGCATTGATGCGTTCACGCAGACCCGCCTCGATCTGCTCCACCGTCTCGCGGGCGTGGGTGATGAGGAGCATTTTTTCATCGGGATGCGCCTTCAGCAGTTTCACAAGCCACTGGAGCTTGGTTTCAAAGGCATCGTCCTCCGCGCAGGCGATCGGGATGAGGTGCGCGATGCGTTTCGGGAAGGTGTCGAGAACGAGACGCCGATTCCGGAACAGGACGCGGCCTGGGCCGTGCAGGTCGATCAGGGCGAGCCGGGCGGCGTCGCGTCGCAAAGGGGTGGGATCTTCTTTGAGCCGCTCTGCGGTCTCCGTGCCAAGGAGCTTCGTGAGGGCCTTGAGATCTTTTGCTTTGAGCCCGCCTTCGTCTCGGAGTCGATCCGCCAGTTCGGAGATGGCACGGTATTGATCCGACTCGCGAATGAATTCGTCGAGGTCTGAAAACCGCGCCGGATCGAGCAGGCGCAGTCGGGCGAAATGCCCTTCGCGCCCGAGTTGCTCCGGTGTCGCGGTGAGCAGGAGGAGGCCGGCGGAGTTCTTCGCGATGGCCTCGACGGCATCGTATTCCGCGCTCGATGATTCCAGGCTCCATTCGAGGTGATGGGCCTCGTCCACGATGAGGAGATCCCAGGCTCCCGCAGCGGCCTGGGCCGAGCGATTCGGATGGGAAGCGATCCAGGAGGTCGCGCAGAGGATGAACTGATCGTCGAAGAACGGATTCACCGCCTCGCCTCCGTCGCCGCCGTTGGCACCGGACTCGATAGAGACGGCGCGTTCCTCGTCATGGATCGCGAAGGACAGCGAAAAGCGCCGATAGAGTTCGACGAACCATTGGTTCACCAGTGCGTCGGGGACCATGATGAGAACGCGGGCGGCGCGTCCGCAGAGGTGGAGTCGCTGGAGAATCAGGCAGGCCTCGATTGTCTTCCCAAGGCCCACTTCATCGGCGAGGAGGACGCGCGGCGCGGCGCGGTTCGCCACTTCCTCGGCGATGAAGAGCTGGTGCGGAATGAGCGAGATGCGCCCTCCGACGAGCCCCCGGACTTCGCTCGCGCGGGCTTCGTGCTGCGCCCGGATCGCCCATTGGCGCAGTGCCCAGAGTCGGGGATCGTCGCTCACGCCCGAGAGGAGACGCTGCTCGGGCCTCTGGGTGTTCATCGTGTCCGAGAGTTGGCTTTCGGGAAGCTCAAGGCCATCGGCGTCGATGTAGACCAGGCGCTTGTCATCCTCCCGCACTGCCACGACCACAAAAGCGCGGCCCTTTTGATCGCGCACCGTATCGCCCGGTTCGAAGGCGACGCGGCGGAGAGGGGCATTCCGGGACGCGTACGTCAGAGTCTCTCCAACAGCAGGGTAGTGGACTTTCACCTGGGAGAGATCGGCGGAGAGAATGAGGGCCAGTCCGAATTCGGCCTGCGTTTCGCTGATCCATCGCTGGCCTGGCGCGAATTGCGTGGGGTCGGCGGTGTCGGTCTGGTAGCGCGTGGCTTTCATACTCAATGGCACGGAGGAGAAGGAAGGAGAGTCAGAAGGGTAGCGCGTTTCCCCGATTCCGCCACCCCTCGAACGATGAAAATACAGTCGTTCTTTCCGGGCTGGGGTTCATCGGGCGGTTCGCTCGCCCACGAACTTCACCACCCGTTCCTCCAGCCACGGATAGAAGGGATTCCATCGGAGGCGCAATTGATCGACCGGAGAGATCTGGATGACATTCTTTTCTCCGCGCAGGACGATGTTGCCGATTTGAAATTTTGCCTCTCTGTGATCGGGACCAAGTCCGTTCCCATAGATCGGATCCTCGGGCGAGAAAGGAACCGCGACGTGAGAGAGCGAATACACGCCAGGTGGCCAGGTCAGTCCCGGGTCACTGATCTCGGGTGTGAGGCGGGTGCGTTCGAAATGCCGTTCTTCGAGTGCCAGGCTCGAGTGGTCGTGATTCGTCAGGACGGTGAGGGCAAACGGTTTCTGCACGGAGCGGATGAGGTCGGCAAGGTGTTTCCGAGGGTCATTCGTGACAAAGCTTTCGATCTGGCCGATGCGGTTGATGTCGAAGAGGACGAGTTCGTGCTGGTCGCCGGGGAGCCTTGAAAAGAGTCCGGCGATGAGAGCAGGGGTCGAAACGGTGGCATCGACGGCGGACTGGAAGGCAAGAAGCGGGGGGAAATCGTCGAGTTTCCCCGTGCTTTCGAGGCGGTCGAGATGTTTCCCGATTTCCACGGTGAGTCGATAGACTTGATCGCCGGCGTTGACAGCGAAGGAATTGTATTTGTAAGGATCGTACTCAGCCGCGATCATGGTCCAAGCGAGTTTCTCGAGTCCGAGCCAGTGTCCGATACGGCCTTGCCACACGGCGAGCGCTGCCATGGGGGAGACGCCGATGGCCGGCGAAAGGAGGACGATGCCCGAGATTTTGGGGAGGCTGTTGTCCTCCATCGTCTCGAGTCCGTAATGGATCGCGAGCGCCCCGCCATTCGAATAGCCCGCGAGGAAAAGAGGCTTGTCGCCGAGCTGCTCGTGGAGATGCCGCACTCCGATCTTCACGGCAGCGTCCATATCCTTGCGGGTGAATTCGAGAAGCCCCGACGGGGCAGTGCCGTGACCCGGTAGGCGGAGTCCGAGGACATGGGCACCTTCACGGTGGAGCCGTTCCCCGACGGCTCGCAGGCTGTAGGGTGAGTCCGACATGCCATGGAGGAGGAGCACGCCGCATGTTGCCGATCCGCCCTCCGGTTTCAGCTCGAATGTTCGATTCCAGTTTTTCGAGTGTGTCGTGGGATCGGCGGGACTTCCTTTTCGGAATCGATGGATGATGGTTGCATTGACCTCTTCCGGAGGGGTGTGTGCGTAGATGCGATCCTCGAGTTCCGCAAAGAGCCGATTCTCGCGGGAGAGATAGTCGGCGAGGGTTTTGTCGCCACAAGCGACGGTGAATTCTTCCTCGAGCACGATCTTGTGCCAGATCGAGAGGTCTTCGCGTCGATTCAGGGAAACAATCGCGACGATAAAGAGCGTAAGCACTCCGCCGAGGAGCAGGAGAAGGATCGCGGCGAACGTTTTTCCCGCCGTGGTCAGCGTGAGCCAGGCAGAGAACTTTCCGACAGAGGCGACGAGGTTCATAAGATGGGCCGACCGAGCCTGGAATCGACGGGTCTTCGAGGCCAGGTTCATCCTGCCCCGCATCCGGGAGCTTGCCAATCGTTTTTCCTATCGATTCACGGGAGATCGGTAGGCCGATACGGCGATGGCGGTGCGAAATGCGCCCCTTGCGTCCTGTGGCACTTCCACGGTAGAGTCCCGCCATGCTGTCCGCTCGTGTCCTGTTCACGGTTTTCGCCCTCGGTGCCCCGGCCCTGGGTCGGCTCGCGGCAGCTGAGGTGGATGCGCTCGCCTTCGCGAACCTCGAGGCACCCGAGCATGAGTATTGGGACCGTACGCCAAGAGATCCCTTCACCCGGATCAAGGACGATCTCGAGCAAGGTCGGTTGTCCCTGGATGAATCGTCTGAGAAAGCCTGCCTCGAGAGCCTCCTGAAAGCGCTGAAGATCCCCGCATCGTCGCAGATGCTGGTCTTTTCGACGACCAGCCTTCAACTGCGGTTCATTTCACCGCGCAATCCCCGGGCGATCTATTTCAACGACGAAATGTTCCTCGGTTACATCCCCGGCGGAAAGATCGAAGTGGTCTCGATCGATCCGGAGCTGGGAGCGATGTTCTATATTTTCGACATTCCCAAAGATGGAGTGAGACCTGTGGCGGAACGCTCGCGGCGCTGCATGAACTGCCATGCCGACGAATCCACCGGCGAAGTCCCCGGTGTCGCGATCAAGTCGGTCATCCCTGGTCCGACTGGCGGGGGACTTGAGTCCTATCGCCGTGGTCGGGTCGGTCACGAGATCCCGCTCTCGGATCGGTTCGGAGGGTGGCATGTGACGGGTGCGGAGGCAGTGGAAAAACACTGGGGCAACCTGCTCGGACGTTTCACTCCACAGGGGATTGTGACGAGTCCGCTGCCGCCGGGCGAGCGATTTGACTGGTCCTCCTATCCCGTCGCGACGAGCGACCTGCTTGCGCACCTCCTCTTCGAGCATCAGGCGGGCTTTGTGAACCGGGTCGTCGAGGCCCATTACCGCCTTCGCACGGCTCTGACGCGGGGAAAAGGAAAATTCCTCGAGGCGGACCGCGTCGAGATGGAGCGCCTGGCGGAGGTGCTGATCCGCTACCTCCTGTTTTCGGAGGAGGCCGCTCTGCCGACCGACGGGATCAAGGGCGATGCGGTGTTCAGGGAGGACTTTCTCGCCAACCGCCGTCCTGCCCGCAGCGGGGAGTCGCTCCGCGATCTCGATCTGAAGAACCACCTCTTCCGGAATCGGTGCAGCTATCTGATCTACACGCCCGTTTTCCAGAGTTTGCCCGAGGGGTTTCGGCGGCGGATCTATCAGCGAATGGAACACGCCTTCACGACGAATCCCTCGGATCCGGATTTTGTCCACCTCCCGATGGAGGAACGAGCGAGGTTGCGTGAGATCTTACGGGAGACCGTGCCGGGTTGGCCGGGCTGATCGGGCCGGGAAACGGGGGCATTCGGAAA
>CALDKL010000897.1 GCA_937898895.1 uncultured Verrucomicrobiae bacterium
CTATTCCCTATCCATGAAGTAAATCGAACCATTCACCTACTCTTCCTAGTCCATCGTATTCACCGAGGGAGTCTTGCTGAACTTGGCGAGGCCGAAATCGAGGATCTTCAGTTGGAATTTCCCCGAGGCCTGCCAGATCACCATGATATTGGTCGGCTTGATGTCGCGGTGAATGACGTTGTTTGCCTGCGCGGAGATGAGGGCCTCCATTGTCTGGTAGACGACCTCGGTAAAATCGTCCTGAGTGAGGACTCCGCGGGCGACGGTCTCGTCGAGGGTTTCGCCCTTGAGCAACTCCATGACGACAAATCCGCCCTCTTCATCCTGACCGACATCAAAGACAGTGACGATATTCGGGTGATTGAGACTGGAAAGCGTCTGTGCCTCCGCGATGAGTTTGGCGGCCGCCTCCTTGACCTCGGCCTCGTTCGCCGACGCGGTGGAGAGAACACGCTTGATCGCCACTTCCCGCTGCAGTTGGGTGTCGAGTGCCTTGTAGACCGCACCGAGCCCCCCCTTGCCGATTTGATCGCGGATTTCGTAGCGTTTGCTCATAGGAAGGCGGATAAGAAAAAGGGGCGTCCGGGCGGAAGTTGGGAATATAACGAGCTTAGCCAGGATTTCCAAGCCTTGTAAAATGTCTTTTTCGGCTCAGGGGCATCCCGATCTCTCTTTCTTTCTTGAAGATCGGAGGTTCCGTAGCTGCGTCTGCGGCTGAAATGTTCCCCTGGTGAATGAAGTGCGGCATCGGGGTGGGGGGTGTTCGAATTCGTGCGATCAGACGAGTTTTCGAGGGGAAAGCGAGGACGGGTTGGGCATCCGTAAGACACGCAGTCATTTTGGTGAAGCCTCACAAGGACGCGCGCAGAAACGCGATGAGGTCGGCCATGCTTTTCGGCGGAATGGTCGCCTCGAGGCCTTCGGGCATCAGGGAGAGACCCGATCCCGTGATGGACGCAATGTCGCGACGGAGAATCGTTTCGGCGACTCCGTCGGGTCGCTTCAGGGTGAGGCTGGCGGCGCTTTCTTCGGCGATCATGCCGAAAGCAGAGCGCCCGTCCCGGGTTTCGACGGTGTATGCGAGGAAGTTCGATGCCACTTCGCGATTCGGGTCGAGAGTGTTGATGAGGATCTGCTCAGGACTCCAGGCGCGGACGTTGGCGAGATTGGGACCGATCTCGCCGATCCCGATTTCACCAGCCCGATGGCAGGCGATGCAGGTGGCTTCAAAGACCTGCCGCCCGCGCTCCGGGTCGCCTTTTTCTTCCAGCGCGGAGCGGTATCGTTCGATCACTTCTCCTCGAGGACCGGGCGCGGAGTCGCCGAAGAATTTCCCGGCGAGTTCTTTCACCTTCGGGTCCGGATGCAGGCCAAGGAGACGCCGCTGCGGGAAGGGGATCTGACTCGCGGGGATGAGACCGCGTTCCACCGCCTCGAGGAGTGGCAGGGCGCGGCTCCTCACGCCGATCATCGAGGTGATGACTTCGTTGCGGACCGCAGGGGTCTGTGCGCTCCAGCGGGCGAGCAACAGGGGCGCGACCTTGGGTGAGGGGAAGCTGCCCAGAGTCCGGATGGCGGCAATCTGAATTTCCTGAGGTTGCGCAGGTTCCAGCAGGGTTGCGAGAGAGGTTTCGATTTGCGTGAACTCATCAAAGGAGAGCAGTCGGATCGCGTCGCATCGGGTCGCGAGGGCTTGTGCGGGATCGACGGCAATCCGATTGGCCTCGTCCAGGATCTCGTCCGCGACGCGGGCAGCCTCGCCGGTGAACCCGGCGCGGCGCAGGCTCTTCCCGGAGCGTTTCAGGCCTGCGCCGATTCCGTCGACGACAATTCGCATGGCCGTATGGTCGGGATCCGAGGAAGTGGCAAAGGGGGCAACCATTTCGGGTAGCTGTCCCCGTGCGCCGAGAAGTCCGGCCAGATCCCGGAGAAGATCCGCGGATGCTTCCTCGGCGGTGAAGGCCGTGTCCGCGAGCAGACGGGTGAGGAGGGGGGCGCTGGTTTCGGCAACGGAGCTGAGGACCGCTGCGCGAATCCAAGGGTCTGTGGCATCTCGCTTTGCGATGGCGGCCAGGGCATCGAGGGCCTGGGGATCGCGACACTCGCCGAGGGTAAAGGCGGTCTGGAAGCGGACGCGAGGGTCCTCATCCTGGGCAAGCCGCAGAATCGCGTCGAGGACGGCGGTGGCTTCGAGATGGCCTTCGCTGAGGCGGACGCTGTGCTCGCGCACTCCCGAGGCCGGGTCGCGCAATCCGGCAAGGAGGTCGTCCGGGGAGAGGGCTCCGAGACCTTCGAGGGTCCAGAGTGCATGGAGCCGGGCCAATGGGAGACGGCTCCGGATCGCGAGATTCCGCAATGCGGGAATGACGCTGTGATCCTGACGTTCGAACAAAAGGCGCTGGGCCGTTTCCCTCCACCAGGCGTCGGGGTGCTCGAGCGTGGCGACCAGAGCGGCACCGTCGGCCTCGCCGAGTCTCGGAGGAATTCCGGCTTTGAAACCGGGAGGGGTGAGTCGCCAGATGCGGCCCATTTCCCGGCCTGCTTCGAGATCCACGGCGGCGTGGATATCTTCGGGAATGCTCCAGGGATGTTCGATGTTCTCTCGGTACATGTCGAGGACATGCAGGGTGCCGTCGGGTGCGTTGCAGAAGTTCACTGGGCGGAACCAATTGTCGGTCGAGGCCACCATTTCGGTGTCGTCATCGACGCGGGTTGCCTTGAAGGTGACTCCATCGGGGGTGAGGCGGAGTCGATAGAACAGGTTGCCCGCACATTCGGCAACAAAGACCATTTCGCGGTACTCTTCGGGGTAGGCGCTGCCCCGGTAGCGGGTGATGCCGCTGGCCGAGGTGACCACACCCGCCCCGACGAGTTCGCTACGAGGCATGTTGATGTCTCGCTCCCCGGACCAGCGCTGCGCCCGGAGGACCCGCCAGGGTTCGGGTGGGGAAATGGGATGGACGGGCAGTTGGTCGCCCGACTCGGCCATATCATGAAGGGAAGCAGGTGCGGCGAAGGAGGCGTTGCGCTCGAGATAGCGGAGCGGCAGAATGACGTGCTGCGCCGGGTTGCGGATGTTGCAGAGAAAGCGATTGCCCCAGTCATCGAAAGAGCCACCGAAGCGCGCTCCGCCGGACGTGAGTTCAAAGGTTCTCGCGACGGGATCGAGACAGAAGTCGGCCCGGCCCATGGTGACGGGATTCGCGTCGGGCTGGTCACCGGATAGGATCCGTCCGCCGTTGCTGCCACCCGCTCCGTGAATCCGGTTGTCGAGTCCCCAGGCGAGGTTGTTCATCACCGCCTGCACGTTGAGTTTTCGGAAACCGGTGAGGACTTTTTCCCGCACGTCGGCGACTCCGTCGCCGTCCGTGTCCTTGCAATACCAGAGGTCCGGAGTGGCCGCGATGAACACGCCGCCTTTCCAGCAGGCCACCCCGGTGGGCCAGGAAAGGGTTTCGGCGAACACGGTCGCGGTGTCGAACACACCGTCTCCGGTCTCGTCTCGCAGCAGGCGAATGCGACCGATGGGCTGGTCGCCTGGATTTTCCTGGCCGGGTCGGTGTCGCGCCTTGTCGGTGTAGGGGTAATCGCGCATTTCACAGACATAGGCGCGACCGTTCTCATCGTAGGTCATGGCCACCGGACTGCTCACGAGTGGTTCCGAAGCGATGAGGTCCATGCGGAAGCCGTCGAGGACACGGAAGGTCGCGGAGGCTTCCCGGGGAGAAGTCGGCGGAACGGTGGGGAGTTTGTCGGTGACGGCGTTGCGCGCAGGGGCGGACAGGAGCGTTTTTTCCTGCGCCGACAAGAGGCTGGCAGGGAAGTGGAGCGCCACGATCACGAATTTCAGACGTCCCCAGCCAGAGCGAAGGGTGCCGTGCGAGAAGATCTCTTTCATGGAAGCTCGTATACCACGCAGACTTCAGGGATCACAGAAACGGAGTGAGAACAAATCCGCGTCACTCATCGAAAAGCGAAGCTTCACGGGCTTGTCGGCGTGCGTGCTCACATCGGTGCCGGATTTCCACCTCACCGCCCGCGCGATGTGGTCGCCCCAGATCGGTTCGCAATCCTCGAGCGTGAAACCAGGCAGCGGCTTGCCGTCCGCGTCTTGCAGCTCCACTCTCACTTCACCTGCGGCGCTGGTGGAATAGTTGATCTCGAGCTGTTTGCCGGAAAATGTCAGCGGTTTGGTGAGGATTTCCCCACCTGCCAGGGGTGCGTTCACGGAGGCAAAACCATCGAGCCGCAGGGTGTAGCGCCGACCACCCGTGAGGAAGACGGACATCTCCGTCTCGCTCGTCTGGTGGATGCCGATGGCCGCGTAGTTTGCACGATTGGCCCAGCCTTCCTTGCCAATGCCTGGCCGGATGAAACTCTCGGTGAACTCACGGTCGTAGCGGGTCGAGCCCGCGCGGGTCGTCATGAACAGGATGTCCGTGGCTGCGCCGCGGCGGTCCATGAAACGGGTGGGCAGAGCGATGTAGAGATGCGGTGCCCGGAAGTAGGGCTGGGTGCAGGAGGTGTAGAGATGCTCTCCCGGCAGATTCGCCTTGATCTCCACAAAGGGTGTCCAGTGGATGAAATCCTTTGAGGTGGATCGGGCGATGCCGCGCAGGCCGCCGATGAAGCGTCGAAAGTAGCAGACATAGCACTGCTCGCTCTCGCTCCAGAAGGCGTAGTTCTGTGAATCGTAGTATTTTCCCCATTCCTCGGGCAGGACCGCCTCGTCGCGCAGTTTCTTCCAATGAATCCCGTCTGCGGAGGTGAACGCCTTCAGCCCGCCGGGGCCGCGCTTCTCGCGCACCTCCTGCTGAGCTGCGTGCGGCTGATACGAAAGGCCGCCGAGCGCCTTGTATTTTTCAGATGCGGGAACACCAGGCCGGGTGTCGATGAACGGGGTGAAGTTGTGGTTCACCAAAAACTCGTTCATCAGGACAATATTCCCCTGTGGAAAGGTCGGATGTTCATACAGCCCGAGCTTTGGCAGTGTCCAGTGAATCGCATCTTTGCTTTCGGCATACAGCGTCACCTCCCCGGCGTGATACTGCTCCAGGCCCTTTTTCCAATGGTTTCCCGGTATCTGGTCGCCACGGTAATAAAATTGGTATTTGTCCGGCGTTCGCAACACCGTGGCATAGTGCCCATCCGGGCGCGGGGGAGAGGCCGCCGGCGCGAGCTGCGGCGTGTGCAGCTTCAGAGTGGTGTTTTTCAGCTCGCCGACGATCCTTCGGTCCACGAACAATTCGCGTCGCGACCCGATGGAGACGGGTTGCTCTGCGAGCGAGGCAAGCGGACTGGCGATGACACAAAGGAGTGCGATTCGCATCATGGTTTCGAGAAATCAGCCAGGAAGGTTTGGGGAGTGAGATTCTGG
>CALDKL010000898.1 GCA_937898895.1 uncultured Verrucomicrobiae bacterium
TCGCACCGTTACCGGACGCGACAAGATCGTCATCTTCACCAAGGATTATCACGGCAACTTTGACGAAGTGCTCGTGAAAGGCGTCGGGTCGGGCAGCGCGATTCGTTCACTCCCCATCGCACCCGGCATTCCGCGACGCGCGGTCGATGACATGATCGTGCTTCCCTACGGCACCGATGAAGCGCTAGAGATCATCCGCCAGCGCGCTCACGAAGTCGCCGCCGTCATCGTCGAACCCATCCAGAGCCGTCGTCCCGAATTTCAGCCCCGCGAATTCATTCGCGAGGTGCGCGAAATCACCCGCCAGTCGGGAAGCGTTTTCGTCTTCGACGAGGTCATTACCGGCTTCCGCACCGGTCCGCGCGGCGCCCAGGAATACTATGGGGTCGAAGCCGACATCGCCACCTACGGAAAGGTCGTCGGCGGCGGCATGCCGCTCGGAGTCGTCGCGGGCAAGGCCGAGTTCATGGACACCTTCGACGGGGGTATGTGGCAGTATGGCGACGATTCCTTCCCGGAGAAGGGTGTCACTTTCTTTGCAGGTACGTTTGTCAGGCACCCACTCGCCATGACTGCGGTGAAGCAGGTCCTGCTGCACCTGAAAACGAAGGGACCCGAATTCTGGCAGGAGGTAAAAGACCGCGCCACCCGGCTGGCCACGACCGTTGACCAGATGTTTGTCGAAAACAACGCCCCCTTCCGCATGCCAAATTTCGGCTCGCAGATGTTCATCCGGGCGGCCGAGGATCATCGCTACGCCAATCTCCTGTTTTTCCACTTGCGGAACAAGGGCGTCTTCCTGCTCGAAGGGTTCCCGACCTACATGACCGCAGCGCACACCGATGCGGACATCGACTATTGCATCGCTGCCTTCCGGGAATCCGTCGCGGAACTGCAGGAAGGCGGATTCTTCGACGTGCCCGCATCGAAACCCACGCCTCCGCTCGACCGCTCGCGCCTTTGCGGTCCTCCGCAGATCCTCACGGAGAAAGTCGCGGAAGCATCCGGTGTCGAATCCGTCGAGCCGCCCCTCGGCGAACCACAGGCTCCCCGCCTCCACCCCATGACCGCGCCTCTCGCCGAGGTCTGGCTGGCATCACAGGTCAGTGAGAACGCCTCACTCTGTTTCAACGAAATCAATCTCGTGACACTCCGTGGCGAACTCGATGTCGCCGCGCTCCGGGATTCGCTCAACGATCTCGTCGACCGCCACGACGCGCTCCGCGCCGTCTTTCCCGCCGGAGGAGAGGGGTTTCTCATCCAACCCTCATTGACCTTCGACCTGACCCTGTCGGATCTGCGCAATCTCTCGGAGACGGAGCGGCAGAGTGCGGAGAGTGCGGCCCAGGACGCGGAGCGCGACACACCCTTTTCGATCGAATCGGGACCGCTCTTTCGGGGATCCCTCCTGCGCCTCGCCGAGACCGAGCATCTTCTCCTTCTCAACGCCCATCACCTCATTTGCGACGGTTGGTCTTATAACGTCCTCCTCGCCGAACTTGCCGAATTGTATGCGAGCCGCCGCGAAGGTCGACCTCCCCGCCTCGAAAGAGCCCCACGATTTGCGGAACACTGTGATCGTGCCGCCGCCCGCGAACAAAATGCGGCGACCCGTCCTGCAGAAGCTTTCTGGATGGGAGAATTCGACAGACCGGTCGCTCCGCTTCAACTGCCCGCTGATTCGGTTGCGCCGACCGAGGCGGACTTCCGCTGCGGCACGATTGCTGATCACTTCACCCCGGAACAGGTCCGTGCCCTGCGCAAGGTCGCGGGCAAGTCCGGAGCGACCCTCTTCGGGCTTCTCCTGGGAGCCTATCAGATCCTCCTTCACCGGCTTTGCCGCCAGAATCGTTTCGTGGTCGGATTCCCCACAGCGGGTCAGAACGCTTCGGGCGAAGAAGGGCTCGTCGGCCATTGCGTGAATTTCCTCCCCTTTGTCGCGGAAATCGAGCCGGAGGCACCTTTCGGGGACTTTCTCCGAAGCACGCAGAGACGCCTGCTCGATGCACTCGAACACCAGGAGTTTACCTACGGGCGGCTCATTCGGAAATTCGGCATCGAAGACCGTCCCCGGATTGAAGCGATCTTCAATCTCGAGCGCGTCAACGACAGCCTCGCCATGTCCGGGCTCACCACCGAGGTCGCCGAGATCGAACGGGGATACACCTCCAATCCTCTCTTCCTGAAAGCGCGAGAGTATGAGGCGGGACTCGAGATTCGTTTCGACTATCAAAACAGTCTTTTTTCCGAAGACAGTGTCGGGCAATGGCTGGCGATCTATCGCGCGATCCTCGAAGGGCTCATCGAACGAGACGATCAGAATTGCCGTGAGGTGGCAGCCTCGCTCTCGATCGCGCAGAAGGAACAAATCCGTCTCTGGAATCGCAACGCTGTCGACTATCCCCGGGAACAATGCGTGCCCTCTCTCTTTGACGAAGTGGCCGCCCAACGCGGTCGGGCGACGGCGCTGCGGTGGGAGTCGGGTGAAATGAGCTATGCCGATCTGGCAATGAGGATCGATCAGATTTCCCATGGGCTCGTCGCCTCCGGCGTGAGCCCCGGTGATCGCGTTGCTCTGTTCCTGGAGCGTTCTCCCGATGCCATCGCCGCGCACTATGCGGTGATGAAGTGCGGAGCCACCTGTGTGCCGCTCGATGCGGAATATCCAGTCGATCGGCTTCACTTTCTCATCTCTGACAGCGGAGCGAGTCTCGCCATCTGCGAAGCGGCATGGAGGGAGCGACTGCCGAAATCGCTCGCCTCATTCAGCCCCGAACGACTCGCCCGGCAAGGTGAGGGACGCGGAGCCTTTGCCGACCGATCAGCGAATGCCCTCGATGCGGCGATCATTCTCTACACCTCCGGATCGACCGGAGCCCCCAAGGGGGCCCTGATCCCACACCGCGCCATGGTGCGCCTTGTCCGGAATTCCGGGTTCATCAATTTCGGCAAGGAAGAAACCTTTCTCTTCGCGGCCAGTCCTGGTTTCGATATTTCAATT
>CALDKL010000899.1 GCA_937898895.1 uncultured Verrucomicrobiae bacterium
GTGACCCGCCTCATCGCCGACGCCGAGGGAGAGGTCAGCTCGTGGACGGATCGGGTGCCGCAAACGGCGGAGGAAAAAGCTCGTTTCCTCACCGTCCAGGCGCGAGCCCGATCCCTCCGCGCCGAGATCGCCATGCTCGAGCAGGAGGCGCTATCCTTCGACACCCGACGCGATCTGCTCGAAGCGAGGCGCGACCTCACCCGCACCGATCTCGACCTCGCACGAGCCCGAGTCGCGAGACTGGAAAGTCGCAGCGGTGAAATCGTCAGTGCCCGGATCGACGAAGCGGAACGCCTCATCTCCGAGCTGGGCCTGCAGGCCGTGAGCGACGAGGCGACGGTAAAAGCCCTCGTCCAGGAAACCCGGGATCTCGCCTCGAAGAACCAGGCCCTCCTCTCCCGCATCGCCAGGGCCGACGAGGAACTGAACAAGACCACCGAAGACCTCTCCCGGCTGCGGCGCGAAGGCGAAAACATCCGCACCCAGATCATGATCGGAGGGCTCGAGGACTCCTTTGCCCAGATCGTGATCGAACTGCGGCGATCCCTGCCAACTCACCAGAGCCACCGCGCGGAGACGAGCGCCCGTCACGAAGAATTGTCCAGGGCCCGACTCGAATCGTTTCGCACGGCCCGCGAATCCGAATCGGCCGCCTCTGCAAAAGGCGAGGTCGAGCAGATTCTCGAACTCCTGCGCCAGAAGGGAATCGACGAAGACACCCTGACAAAACTCCGTCCAGGGCTGAACGAATTTGTAGAAAACCGCGCCAGTCTCCGCCGCGACTATATCGACGGAAACCGTCGGCTCGCCTACCTTCTTGGCGAGATCGACCTCGTCGCGAGCGAATCTCTCGCCGAGTCGGAGAAGCTGCGCGATTTTCTCGGCGAACGCCTTGTCTGGGTTGCGAGCGCACCGCCGATCGGGAAAAACACCTTCACCGGCGTGCGCACCGCTTTCCTCGATCTCGTCGGCCCGTCGGCGATGCGCGACTATGGGGAGGCGGTCCTCCGCATCCGCTTCGATCAGTGGCTTCTCGCCGCCCTGTTGGCGATGTTGCTCCTCACCCCGAGACGACGGCTCCGCCGCCATCTCGCGGAATCCGCCGCGCACACCCGCCGCCTCTCCGCCGACGGGATCGGCAACACGATTCTGGCGATGCTGAGTTGTCTCTGGCTGGCCCTGCCCGCCCCCGTCCTGCTCTGGTTCTTCGGCTGGATCTTCCTCTCCGATCCTATCAATGAACCAAACGTCTTTGCGCTGGGGAAGGGACTCACCGCGCCGGCCCTGCTGCTCCTCCTGCTCCGCTTTTCGTCCATCCTCTGCTGGCGCGGCAGCGTCGCCGAAGCGCACTTCCGATGGAAGCGTTCCCTCACCAATCCCCTGCACCGCTGTCTTCTCGCCCTGATTTTCCTCTACCTGCCGTCGCACTTCGTGCTCGCGGTCTGGTGGAACAACGACGGCGACCTCTCCGCCTTTCAGGGTCCCGGCCGACTCGTCTTCATCGGATCGATGCTCACGCTCACCATCCTTCTGCGAGCCTTTTTCCGCAGGAGCCACACCGACATCGTCCCGTCCGAATCATCGAAGGGTCTCGTTCGCCGCTTTCGCCGAGTCTGGACCCTTTCACTGATCTTGCTGCCCGTGGCTCTCGCCGGACTCGCCGCCATCGGGCACTTCCTCACCGCGATGGCCCTGGCCTATCTGATGCAAAAAACCTGCGTCGTGATCCTCGGGGGCACCCTTTGTTACGCACTGCTCACGCGCTGGGCGATACTGCGATCTCGGCGTCTCGCACTCGCCGACGCCCTCGCCCAACGCGAGGCGAGACGCACCGCAAACGAGTCCGCCGAAGCGTCTCCCGCCCTCGCCGACGGAGACGCACCTCCTCTCCGAGACGATTCCACCTTCCTCCCGGAAGAGGACGAAGCAATCGACTGGACTCTCGTCGGGGAGCAAACGAAGCATCTCATCCGTGCGATCGTCACTCTCGTCGTGCTCGCCGGTTGCTGGTTCGCCTGGTCCGAAGCCCTCCCGATCCTGAAGTATCTCGATACTCACACCCTCTTCGCCGGGGTCAGCCTCAGCGACCTCATTTGGCTCGGCATCATCGGGATCATCACCGGGATCGTCTTCCAAAACCTGCCGGGTCTGCTCGAAC